>CAZLEC010000147.1:0-9115 GCA_964558245.1 uncultured Burkholderiales bacterium
CTCTTCGGCCGTCCGTCGAAGCTGCCGTGGGCGCTCGAGATCGACAAGGCGCACCAACTCGCGGCGGGCTACATCGGTACCGCCAAGACGTTTCAACCGACCTTTCTCTACGAGTCGATCTGGTGCCTGCTCGTGTTCGCAACGATCGTCTGGGTCGAACGTCACCGAACCGTGCAGAAGGGGCAAGCGTTCGCGTTGTACGTCGGAATGTACTGCTTCGGGCGGGTCTTCTTCGAGTGGCTCCGCGTCGACCCCGCGTCGCGGATCTTCGGAGTGCGCTTCAACCTGTTGCTGGCGGCGGTGGTTTGCGTGCTCGGCGCCGTCGCGTTCGTGCGCCTCGGGCGCCGGTCCGATCCGTCGGAGATCGCCACGCGGCGGGAACCCGCGGCCGAGACTTCGGGCGGGTAAATCCCGCATTCAGGCGGGATCCCCACCGGCGCGGGTCAGGGATGCCCCGGATAGGCGGCGGGTATCACGATTCCGTAACGTGCCCTTCGAGCGAACAGAGGAGTGGCAGTGTCCACGACGACTCCCCCCACAACCGCGGTTTCGGCGCGGGCGGTCGACGCATCGAAGGTGTACGGCAGCGTCCAAGCCGAAACCGAGGTGCGCGCGCTCGACCGCGTGAACATCACGTTCGACCGCGGCGTGTACTCGGCGATCATGGGGCCGTCCGGCTCGGGCAAGTCCACGCTGCTCCACTGCATCGCCGGCCTCGACACGCTCACGAGCGGGCACGTGTTCCTCGGCGACATCGAGCTCAGCGCCCTCTCCGACAACGAGCTCACCCAGATCCGCCGCGACCGTGTCGGCTTCGTGTTCCAGGCTTACAACCTGATCCCGACGCTCACCGCGCTGGAGAACATCACCCTCCCCCTCGCGCTCGCCGGTCGAGCCCCCGACCAAGAGTGGCTCGAGCACATCGTCGACATCGTCGACCTGCGATCGCGGCTCAACCATCGGCCCTCCGAGCTGTCCGGCGGTCAGCAACAACGCGTCGCCGTCGCCCGGGCGCTGGCGAGCCGGCCCGAGATCGTGTTCGCCGACGAGCCCACCGGAAACCTCGACTCGCGCGCGAGCGGTGAGATCCTCGGGTTCATGAAGCAAGCAGTCGAGGAGTTCGGCCAGACGATCGTGATGGTCACGCACGATCCGATCGCAGCGTCGTACGCGACCCGGGTGGTGTTCCTCGCCGACGGGAAGGTCACCGACGAGCTCGCGAACCCGACCCCCGACGCGATCCTCGACCGGATGCGCCGGCTCGGGGCCTAGCGGCGGGGAATCGACACCATGTGGAAGGTCACGCGAAAAGGGCTCGCCGCCCACAAGCTGCGCTTCGCGTTGACGGCGCTGGCGGTGTTCCTCGGCGTCGCGTTCATGTCGGGCACGATCGTGCTCACCGCGACGATCCAAAGCACGTTCGACAACTTGTTCTCCGACATCTACCACGGCACCGACGCGGTGGTTCGCGCCAAGGAAGTGCTCTCTGCAAACTTCGGCGCGGGGCTGCGGCCGCCGATCTCCGAGTCGTTCCTCGACAAGGTGCGCTCAACCCCGGGAGTCGAGGGCGCCTCGCCCAACGTGCAGGTCCCCTACGCGCAGATCCTCGACGCGCAGGGCAAGACGTTCGGCAAGGCCGGCACCGGGCCGCCCGCCCTCGGCTTCAACTGGGACCCGAACCCGACGCTCAACTCGTTCCACCTGATCGCAGGCTCACGCGCGCCCACCAACGCGCACGAGGTCGTGATCGACAAGCGCTCGGCCGACGAGGGCAAGATCAACATCGGACAGGTCGTGACCGTGCTCACGGCCAAGGGGGCCGCGCAGTACACCGTCGTGGGCATCGCGAAGTTCGGCGACGCGAACAGCCTCGCGGGCGCGTCCGCAGCGTTGTTCACCTTGCCGCAGGCGCAGAAGCTGGCTGACGAGGTCGGAAAGGTCGACGCGATCGCGGTCGTCGCCAAGCCCGGCGTCTCGCAGGATCAAGTGCAGGCGAACCTCGCGTCGACGTTCTCCTCCGACAAGAACATCCAGGTGATCACGGGTACCGCGATCACCAAGGAGAATCAGGCCGCAATCCGCAAGACGCTCGGGTTCCTCGGCACCGCGCTCCTGCTGTTCGCGTTGATCGCGCTCATTGTCGGCGCGTTCATCATCTACAACACGTTCTCGATCGTCGTCGCGCAACGCTCGCGTGAGATGGCGCTGCTGCGAGCCATCGGCGCGAGCCGCAAGCAGGTGCTCAGATCGGTGTTGCTCGAGTCGACCGTGGTGGGCTTGCTCGCGTCGGCGGTCGGGATCGTCGGCGGTATCGGACTGGCGTACGGTTTGAAGGGACTCGCGAACGGGATCGGCTTCGACATCCCGGGCAACGGAGTGACGATCCACCCGAACGCGATCATCGTCGGACTCGTCGTCGGCACGGTCGTCACGGTGCTGTCGGCGATCATCCCCGCGCGCCAGGCCGCGCGCGTGCCACCGGTGGCCGCGATCCGCGACGTCGCGATCGAGCGCCGCTCGCGCAGCTCCGCGCGCCTCGTCATCGGCAGCGTGCTCGCCGTGCTCGGTATCGTCGCGCTGTTCGCCGGCCTTTTCGGCGGCGCCGGAATCCAGCTCGTCGGCATCGGTGCCGCCGCTCTGTTCGCGGGCGTGGTCGTGCTCGGTCCACTGTTCGCCCGGCGCGCGAGCCTCTGGATCGGCTCGCCCCTGCCCGCACTCAAGGGAATGACGGGAACGCTCGCCCGCGAGAACGCGGCGCGCAACCCGAAGCGCACGTCGGTCACAGCCACCGCCCTGATGATCGGCGTGGCGCTCGTCGGATTCATCACCGTGTTCGCGGCCTCCACCAAAGCTTCCTTCAGCAAGGCGATCGACACCCAGATCCTCGGCGACTTCGTGATCAAAGGTCCCGGGTTCCAGACCGGCTTCAGTCCGAAGCTGGCCGAGTCGATTGCGACGTTGCCGCAGGTCGATGCCGAAACGCCCTTGCGGCAAGACGTGTTCGCGATCGGCACCAGCCGCAACCAACTCCTCGCGCTCGATCCCGACGGCGCGACGAAGCTCTTCGACTTCCAGCCAGTTTCCGGCACATTCACCTCTCTCACCACTGACGGCATCGGAGTCTCGAAATACGACGCCGACAAGAACCACTGGAAGATCGGCACCGTGCTCCCGGTCACGTTCGTCGACACGGGCAAGACGCACCTCCGCGTCGAATTCATCTTCAAGAAGCGCATCTTCTCCGACTACGTGATCACGATCGCGGCGTACGACCGCCACTACCACGATCCGCTCGACAACCAGATCTTCGTGAAGCTCAAGCCCGGAGTCACGGCGGCACAAGGGCGCGGCGCGATCGAGCCGCTGCTCGCTCCGTACCACACCGCGCAACTCGAGGACAACGCTCAGTACAAGGCCGATCAGCTCAAGAGCCTCAACGGTCTCCTCGGGCTCGTGTACGTGCTGTTGCTGTTCGCGGTACTGATCGCGCTCGTCGGTATCGCCAACACGCTGGCATTGTCGATCTACGAACGAACACGTGAGATCGGGTTGCTGCGCGCAGTCGGAATGTCACGGCGGCAGGTCCGGTCCACGGTGCGATGGGAGTCGGTGATCATCGCCCTGTTCGGAACGTTGCTCGGCATCGCGATCGGCCTCTTCTTCGGATGGAGTGTCGTCACCGCGCTGCACAAGCAGGGCATCACCACCTTCGATCCGGCGATCGCGCAGCTCATCATCATCGTGCTCTTCGCCGGCGTGTCGGGCGTGGTCGCCGCGATCCTTCCCGCCCGACGCGCGGCCAAGCTCGACGTGCTGAAAGCGGTGTCGTCCGAATAGTGCCGGGCGCGATCGACCGGCGCGTCGGCGTCAGGCGTCTCGGCCGAGTCGCTCCTGCACGGCCGCATCCTTGCCGTGGATCTGCTCGGCGAGATCGGCCTGGTAGTGCTCCATCGCGTCGAGCAGCTTGTCGTCGGCGGTCGCGAGGATGCGCACGGCGAGCAGGCCCGCGTTCTTGGCGTTCCCGACCGCGACGGTCGCAACCGGCACACCGCCGGGCATCTGGACGATCGAGAGCAGCGAATCGAGCCCGTCGAGCTGACTCAGCGGCACCGGCACCCCGATCACCGGGAGCGGGGTCATCGACGCGGTCATCCCCGGCAGCGCCGCGGCACCGCCCGCGCCGGCGATGATCACCCGGAGCCCACGGCCGGCGGCGGCCCGGGCGTACTCGTACATCACGTCGGGCGTGCGGTGGGCAGACACGATCCGCACCTCGTAGGGCACCCCGAACTCGGCGAGCACGTCGATCGCGCCCTGCATCACGGCCAGATCGGAGTCGCTCCCCATGATCACACCGACCAGCGCCATGCTCATGCGGCTACGACCTCCGGCCCTCTATCGCCCGTGCGGAGCCGCCGCAATCTCCGGGCCTCCGGATCTGCGCCTGGCTGCTCATGACGCCAAGGTAGCCGCGGGCGCGCAGAAGCAGCGGAGCTCGCAAATGGAAGCGGAGCCGCCCGGCCTGCAACGATGGGCGCCATGCACACCCGACTCACCGCAATGCTCGGCGTCGAGCACCCCGTGATGCTGGCCGGCATGGGCGGCGTCTCCTACCACGCAGTTGTCGCCGCCGTGTCGGCCGCGGGCGGCTTCGGCACGCTCGGCGCGGCAACGATGTCGTCGGAGCAACTCGACGAAGAGATGGCCGCCGTGCGCGCCGCGACCGACAAGCCGTTCGGCGTGGATCTGCTCGCGGCGCTTCCCGACCGGATGCTCGCCGACGCGCACAAGGTCGTGAGCGGCGGGGCGTCGTTGTTCGTCGCCGGGCTCGGCGTGCCGCGCGACGTGGTGAAGATCCTCCACGACGGGAACGTGCTCGTCGCGAGCATGTGCGGCAAGGTGCGCCACGCGATCGCGGCGGTCGACGCCGGTTGCGACTTCGTGATCGCGCAGGGCACCGAAGCCGGCGGCCACACCGGCACGGTCGCGACGATGCCCCTCGTGCCGCAGATCGTCGACGCGGTCGGCGAACGCGTGCCGGTGGTCGCCGCGGGCGGCATCTTCGACGGGCGCGGGCTCGCGGCCGCGATCGCCCTCGGCGCCGACGGCGTGTGGATCGGCACGCGCTTCATCGCGACTCCGGAAGCGCGCACCGTGCGCGGCTACAAGGACGCCCTCCTCCGCACTCCGGAAGACGGAACGGTCATCAGCCGCGGCTTCACCGGCAAGACGCTCCGCGCCGTTCGCAACGAGTGGACGCAGCACATCGAAGAACACCCCGAGGAGCTCACCAAGTTCCCCGAGCAGATGACGCGGGCGGTGCAGGCGAACGCGCTCCACCTCGGCGGCGACGAGACCTCCGACGTCGATCCCGACAAGGAGTGCTACCCCGCCGGGCAGGGTGTCGGCGCGATGCACGAGCTCGTACCCGCCGGCGACCTCGTTCGCCGCATCGTCGACGAGGCCGAGCACGCGCTCGCGCGCGCGGCCGCGACCGTCGTGGGGTGACCCGGCGTCGCCTGGTCGTGATCGGCGGCGACGCCGGCGGCATGAGCGCCGCCGCGCAGGCCCGCCGGCGCTCCGAGCCCGACGAGCTCGAGATCGTCGCGTTCGAGCGCGGTGCGTACAGCTCCTACAGCGCGTGCGGGATCCCCTATCTCGTGGGCGGCCTCGTCTCAAACGTCGACGATCTCGTGGCGCGGACTCCGGAGGAACATCGCCGCAACGGCATCGACCTGCGCACCGGCACCGAGGTGGTGAACATCGATGTCGAAGCGCGCGCAGTCACGGTGCGCGACGTCGAGTCGGGCCGCGAGAGCCGTGAGCCGTTCGACGATCTCGTGATCGGCACGGGAGCGCGGCCGGTTCGCCCTCCTCTCCCCGGGGTCGACGCGCCGGGTGTCTACGGCGTGCAGACGCTCGGCGACGGGCTGCGGCTCCGCGACGAGGCGATCGGCGACGGCGGCGAACGCGGGCGCGTCGTCGTGGTGGGCGCCGGCTACGTCGGCCTGGAGCTGGCCGAGGCGCTGCACCTCCGAGGTCGCGCGGTCACCGTCGTGGAAGCGGGCGCGCAACCGATGCAGACGCTCGACCCCGACATGGGCGCGCTCGTCGCGGACGCAATCCGCGGGCTCGGCATCACGCTGCTCACCGACACGAGGGTCGCGGCGTTCGAGACCGGCGTCGACGGTCGCGTACGCGCGGTGGTGATCGGTGAACGCTCGATCGACGCCGACACCGTGGTGCTCGGACTGGGCGTGAAGCCCGACGTCGGGCTCGCTCACGACGCCGGGATCGAGATCGGACCGAGCGGCGGGATCGCCACCAACGAGCGCATGGCCACGAGCGCGCCCGGCGTGTGGGCGGCCGGCGACTGCGTCGAGTGCCACCATCGCGTGAGCAACCGGCCCGTCACGATCGCGCTCGGCACGCACGCGAACAAACAGGGCCGGGTCGTCGGCATCAACGTGACCGGAGGCGACGCGATCTTCGGCGGCGTCGTGGGCACCGCCGTCACGAGGATCTGCGAATACGAGGTCGCGCGCACGGGCCTCAACGAACGAGAAGCCCACGACGCCGGTTTCGACATCGAGTCGTTCACGATCGAAGCGACCTCGCGCGCCGGGTACTACCCGGGCGCCACTCCGATCACGGTGAAGGTCGTCGTCGAGCGTTCGACCCGGCGCCTGCTGGGCGGGCAGATCGTGGGGCGGGAGGGCGCGGCGAAGCGCATCGACGTGCTGGCCACCGCAATCTGGAACGAGATGACGGCCGACGAGGTCGTGCAACTCGATCTCGGCTACGCGCCGCCGTTCTCGCCGGTGTGGGATCCGGTGCTCGTCGCGGCGCGGCGAGCGAGCCGGTATCCGCCCCCGGTTACCGACCGGCCTTGATCCGCTCGGTCGTGAGATCGTTCTCGTACATCATGCGCACCAGCTCCGGGAATCCGACGCGCGGCTTCCATCCGAGCACCTCGCGCGCCTTCGACGCGTCGCCGAACAGCAGGTCGACCTCGGCCGGACGGTAGAACCGCGGGTCCTGCTTGACGTACGACTCCCAATCGGAGATGCCCGCGAGCGCGAACGCGTTCTCGAGCAGCTCGCGGATCGTGTGCGTCTCCCCGGTCGCGATCACGTAGTCGTCGGGCGAGTCCTGCTGGAGCATCATCCACATGGCTTCCACGTAGTCGCCCGCGTATCCCCAGTCGCGCGAGGCATCCAGGTTGCCGAGCGTGATGCTGTCTTGCAGCTCGAGCTTGATCCGAGCGACCGCGTTGGTGACCTTGCGCGTCACGAACTCCAGACCGCGCTTGGGACCCTCGTGGTTGAACAGGATCCCGCTGCTCGCGTGGATGCCGTAGGCCTCGCGGTAGTTCATCGTCGTGTAGTGGCCGAACACCTTGGCCACGCCGTAGGGCGAGCGCGGGTGGAACGGCGTGCGCTCGGTCTGCGGGGTCTCGTGCACCTTGCCGAACATCTCCGACGACGACGCCTGGTAGAAGCGAATCGGGTTGTTGTCGGTGCCGCCGACGATGCGAACGGCCTCGAGCATGCGCAACACACCGAGCCCGGTGATCTCCGCCGTGAGCTCGGCCTGCTTGAACGAGAGCTGCACGAAGCTGATCGCACCGAGGTTGTAGACCTCGTCGGGTTGCACCTGCTCGACGACCGCGATCAACGACGAGAGATCGCGCAGGTCGCCCTCGATCAACTCGAGCGCGGGGTTCTCGCTCTGCACGAGCTCGATCTTGGGATTCGCCTGCCCGTGCACGAGCCCGAACACCTGATAGCCCTTGAGGGCGAGGAATTCGGAGAGATGGCGGCCGTCCTGGCCGGTGATTCCGGTGATCAGTGCGCGTTTCACGGTGTCGACGCTACTCGGACCGACGGTCCCAGCCGGGGTCCAGCTGGGTCAGGAACTCGTTGCACCGCTGCGCCTCGTCGACCTCACCGATCGCCTCGGCCGCGGAGCGCAGGCCTTCGAGCGCCCGGAGGAACCCGCGGTTGGTCTCGTTGCGCCACCGGACGTAGCCCGATCCGCGCCACCCCGACTGGCGCAGGCGATCGAGGCCCCGGTGGTATCCGACACGGAAGTACGCGTACGCCTCGACGTCGTCACGCGCGAGCCCACCCAGGCGCGACCACGCGTCGAGGAAGCGGGGCCAGCGAGCACACACGTCGGAGACGGCGTCGCGCCGGCCCTCCACGGCGCCGGCGAGCGCCGCACGCAGCGCGTCGAGCGCGTCTTCGGGCTCGGGATCGAGCACGGTCTCGGGAATACCGCCTGGTGTGAATCCGACTTCGGTCATGAACGGCTGATGCTAATGGCGACGTCGCGACGCGCCCGGACCCGCCGACGTGCACAACGCGACTCGCCGGTAGGCTCCATCGCATGGCGCAACCGGCGACGGATGCCTCCCCGACCGACGCCCCGTCGACCGACGTAGGGCCCGAACCGGCGGCCGAAGGGGACACCCCCGAAAAACACGAAGCGAAGCCGCCGACGCGGCTCGTCCTCGTGCGCCACGGCGTGACCGCGCACACCGGGCCGCTGCTGTCGGGGCGCATGCCCGGCATCGATCTCTCGGAGAAGGGCATCGATCAGGCCCGAGCCGCAGCCGAGCGGCTCGCCGCCCTCACGATCTCCACGGTGTACGCGAGCCCGATCGAACGCACCACGCAGACCGCCACGTACATCGCCGAGCGGCTCGGACTCGAGGTGAAGCCGCTGCCCGGTGTGATCGAGGCCGACTACGGCGACTGGACCGGCGGCAAGATCGCCGACCTCGCCAAGACCGACGAGTGGAAAGTCGTGCAGGCCGCGCCGTCGCGCGCGCAGTTCCCCGGCGGCGAGTCGCTGCGCGCGATGCAGTCACGGATGGTCGACGCGCTCGATGCCGTCGTGGCCGCACACCCGCACGAAACGGTGGTGGTCGTGAGCCACGCCGACCCGATCAAGTCCGCGATCGCGCACTACACGGGCATGCACCTCGACTTGTTCCAGCGTCTGCACGTGAGCCCCGCATCGGTCACCGTGCTCGACTTCCACGCCTACGGCGCGCTGCTCGTGAAGTGCAACGACACCGGCGGCCTCGCCGATCTCGTGCCGGAACCGC
>CAZLEC010000148.1:0-9099 GCA_964558245.1 uncultured Burkholderiales bacterium
CACACACGTCGAGGCCATGCGCCCACGTCTCCATGAGCCGGGCCGTCACGAACGAGGGCGGCCGCATCCCGATGCCCCACGGCACGCGCGCGGCGGGATCGAGGCCGAGGAACATCTCGTGCTCCGCGGCCACGGTCGACTCCCACCACGTGAGCACCTGGGCGCCCGTTCGGCGCCGGCCGTGCAACACGCCCTGATACGTCACGTCCTCACCGGATGCCGCTGTCGCCGCACGCTCGTTGATCGAACCGGGCGCGCCCGTCGCGGTCGCGATCGCCATCTCGTCGGTGTCGGCCAGGTGGGCGATCGTGTCGCGCACGTCCCAGCCGCGGGCGGGCGTCGGACGCAACCAGTCGTCGGCGACAATCGACTCGAGCCGCTCCTGGAGGCCGTGCTGCTCGGCCGCGAGCTCGTCGAGTAGCGCGCGCACGCCGGCGTTCCCGCCGTCGGCGTTCGCCACGCTCACACGCCTAGGCCCGACGCGGGCGGGTGCGTCCGAGCGACACCTTGACCTCGGCCGGGTGAGGCAACGGCATTTGCCCGGCCTCGAGACGCGCGTCGCAGTACTTGACGATCTCCTCGTAGATGTCGTCACCGAGCATGAGGCGCAGCTCGGTTTCCATGCTGCGGTACACGGGCTCCTGCGCGGTGAACGCCTCGGGCGCCTCGGTGCACCACCACGCGAACTCCTCGCCGCCCTCGCCCCAGCCCTCGCGCCCGAACTCGCTCAGCACCGAGGTGACCGAGCTGTCGTCCTCCTCGTCGCGGTCCCAGGTGCGCAGTGGCAATTGCCAACACACGGTGGGCTTGGTCTCGGAGAAGTGCTGGCCGCGGTTCAGCGCGTGCAGGTGCAACGCGCAACCGGGCCCGGCCTCGAAGCCGGGACGGTTGAGGAACACACACGCGTCCTGGTGCAGACGCGTGCGCCACTCGCCCTTCCCCGCGTTCGCCCACACGCCCTTCTTGAGCCCCACCGACTTGAACTGCCACTCGTCGTCGCCGAGGCGCTTGGCGAGCTTCTCGACGTGCTCTTTGACCTTCTTTTCCGACTCGTGCGCGCCGTACGAACAGCAGCCCTGTATGAGCTCGGGCGCGGGCTCGGTGAGCACGCCCTGGCAGCCCTGGCCGAAGATGCAGCGCCACGACGACATGAGGAACGTCACGTCGATCTGCCACTGCTTGCGTTCCTTGCCGGGGACGGGAATCGTCACCCACTCACGAGAAGGTGCGGTCATGCAGCGGAGCGTAGCCAGCGCGACCAGTCGGGCAACGGACTGGCCCGGGACGGCATCGTTAAGATTCGGGACATCGCTCCTCACGACGCGCTCCTCGCTGACCTGCGCGATGCGCTCGGTCCCGCCGGTGCGAGCGCGGAGTCGCTCGAGCTCGCGCTGTACGCCAGAGACGCGGGAGTGAGCGAAGGACATGCGGTCGCCGTGTGCTGGCCCCGCTCGGCCGACGAGGTCGCGGCCGCCGTGCGCATCGCCCGGCGGCACGGCCGGCCGTTCGTGGCACGCGGCAGCGGCACCGGCCTCGCCGGGGGCGCGACACCGCTCGAGGACGCGCTGGTGATCGTGACCACCCGGATGAACCGGCTGCTCGGCGTGGATCCACACGCCCGCGTCGCGTGGGTCGAGCCCGGGCTGCTCAACCTCGATCTCTCGCGTGCCGTATCGCATCTCGGCCTGCACTACGCGCCCGACCCGTCGTCGCAACAGGCGTGCACCATCGGCGGCAACGTGGCAACCAACGCCGGCGGCCCGCACTGCCTGGCGTCGGGGGTCACCTCGGCCCACGTGCTCGCCCTCGACGTCGTGCTCGCAGACGGCGAGACCGCCCGGCTCGGCGGCCTCGCGCCCGACAGTCCGGGGTACGACCTGCGCGGCTGTTTCGTCGGCTCCGAAGGCACGATGGGGATCGCGACGCGCGTGGCCGTGAGGCTCATGCCCGATCCGCCCGCCGTCGCCACGATGCTCTGCGCGTTCGACTCGATCGACGCCGCGGCCGCGACCGTGACCGGCACGATCGCCGGCGGCGTGTTGCCGGCTGCGCTCGAGATGATGGACGCGCGGATCACCGCGGCCGTCGAGGACTTCGTCGGAGCGGGCTACCCGCGCGATGCGCAAGCGGTGCTCCTCGTCGAGGTCGACGGGCTCGACGGCGGGGTCGCGGCGCAGGTCGACGCCGTTCGCGAGATCGCGAAGGGTCACGGCGCGAGCAGTGTGCGCATCGCCGCCGACGACGCGGAGCGCGCGCTGCTGTGGAAGGGTCGCAAGTCGGCGTTCGGCGCGATCGCGCGCATTGCGCCCGACTATTACCTGCACGACGCGGTGGTGCCGCGCACCCGCTTGGTCGAGGTCTTGCGCCGCGTCTACGAGATCGCCGACGCGCACGAGCTGATCACGATGAACGTGTTCCACGCGGGCGACGGCAATCTGCACCCGTTGATCGTGTTCGACCGCCGCGATCCGGGTGTATGGGAGCGCGTCTACGACGCGGGCACCGAGATCCTCACGACCTGCATCGCGGCCGGCGGTGTGTTGACGGGCGAGCACGGCGTGGGGGTGGAGAAGCGCGACCTCATGCCCCTCCAGTTCTCCGCCGACGATCTCGACGCGCAGGCGCGCCTCCGCGACGCGTTCGATCCCGACGGCGCCGCGAACCCGCTGAAGGTGTTGCCGCGCGGGAGTCGGTGCGGTGAGCTCCAGCGCGTGCCCGAGGGCGCGTGGATCTGACCGCGGGCCACGTCGAGACGTTGGCCGACACCGTGGCGCGTGCCGGCGCAGTCGTGGCGGCCGGCGGGCGCACGCAATGGGAGGTGGGCAACCCGCCGCACGAGGCGATCGAGGTGCACGCACCGGTGGGCGTCGTGAGCTACGAGCCCGACGATCTCACGATCACCGTGGGCGCGGGAACGTCGTTCGCCGAGCTCGACTCGATCCTCGCCGAGCACGGCCAGGAATGCGCGTTGCATCCGCGCGATCCCGCGGCGACGGTCGGCGGCATCGTCTCGTGCGGGCTCTCCGGGATCCGGCGCCTGCGCCACGGCCCGGTGCGCGACCACGTGCTCGAAGTGCGGTTCGTGACGGCCGACGGGCGCACCGTCAAGGGCGGAGGGCCGACCGTCAAGAACGTCACCGGCTACGACATCCCGCGACTCTTCGTCGGCTCGTTCGGCACTCTCGGCGTGCTCGTGCAGCTGACCTTGCGCTGCCGGCCGCGCGCCGCATGCTCACAATGGTTCGAGGCCGACCAACCTCCCGACCTCTTTCGCGCGGCGGCGATGCTCTGGGACGGCCGGCGTGTGCAGATCCTGCTCGAAGGAAACGACGCCGACGTGAACGTGCAGTCGGCGGGGCTGCGGGCGTGCGAACCGCCCCGGCTGCCCGACGGCGAGCACCGAGGTCGGATCTCCGTGCCGCCCGGCGAGCTCGCGGCGCTGGCGCCCGCGCTCGACGCGCTGCCGGGTGCGCGCTGGTGCGCGGAGCTCGGCGTCGGGACCGTGCACGTCGCCGCCGACGATGCGGCCGTACTCGTCGGCGCGCGCCGCGCCGCACACGAGCACGACGGCTGGCTGCTGCGCGAGCACGGAGGAGACGGCATCGACGGTTTCGGCCGTCCGCTCCCGAACGCGGAGTTGATGCGACGAGTGAAGGATGCGTTCGATCCCACCGGCAAGCTCGCGCCGGGGAGGCTGCCGCTGTGAGCGCCCCCGCACGCGGCCCCTTGCACCTCGATGCCGAAGAGCTCGTCGCCTGCGTGTCGTGCGGGCTCTGCCTCCCGCACTGCCCGACGTACCGCGTGACCGGGAGCGAGATCGCGTCGCCGCGTGGCCGCATCGCCGCGATGCGCCTTGTCGAGCTCGATGGCCGGCCCATCGACGCCGAGTTCGAACGCGCGATGAACGAATGCGTGCAGTGCCGGGGCTGCGAGGCCGCGTGCCCGTCGGCGGTGCAGTTCGGCCACCTGATGGAGCAGACCCGAGCGGTACTGCACGAGCGGGGCGAGCACACATCACCGGCGCGACGCGTCGCGGAGTGGATCGCGTACCGGGCCGTGCTTCCGCTGCATGCCGTGCTGCTCGCGGTCACGTGGTTGGCCTGGCTCGGCCAACGACTGCATCTCGTGCCCGGGCGCATCGGGATCCCGAACCTCGCGGCCCGATCGCTCGCGACCCCGCTCGACGCGCCGCGAGGGGGCAGCCCGTCGGCATGGTGCTTCACGGGCTGCGTGATGGACGCGTGGCTGCGAGAGACCCACCGGGCGACCCTCCGCGTGATGCGCGCCGCCGGAGCGACAGTGGCCCGGCCCGGCAAGGGTGGCGACTGCTGCGGCGCCCTCCATCTGCACGCCGGTCGCGAGCGCGAGGCGCGCCGGCTCGCGCAGCGGGTCATCGCCTCGATGCCGGGCGACGCGCCCGTGGTCGTCAACAGCGCGGGGTGCGGAGCCGCCATGAAGGACTACGGACGACTGCTCGGCACCGCCGACGCCGTGGCGTTCAGCGCGCGGGTCCGCGACTTCTCCGAATGGGTCTCCGAGCAGGAGGCACTCCCGTTGCGGGAGACCGGCACCACGCTGGTCGTGCAGGACCCGTGCCACCTCCGGCACGTGCAGCGCGCCCACGGCGCCGTGCGCAGCGTTCTCACTCCGGCGTACGCACTCGTCGAGACTGCCGACGACGGCCTGTGCTGCGGCGCGGGCGGTGCGTACGCGTTGTGGCAGCCCGACCTCGCGACGAAGATCCGCGACCGCAAGGCCGACGCCCTGCGCCGGGCGGCCGGCACCGAGCAGCCGATCGTCGTCTCCGCGAACCCGGGATGCTCGCTGCACCTCCGCCAGGCCGGCCTCGACGTTCGCCATCCTGCCGATCTCCTCGCCGACGCACTAGAAGAGGACCATGGACGCTGACCGGTACGAGAGCATCGTCGAACGGCTCGCGACGATCGAGGAGGAGCTGCGCGACCTCGCGTACGAGCGCCTCCGCGACCGCGCCCGCGATCCCGACAGCGACGCCGGCCAGGCCGCCAACAAGGACGAGAAACGCCTCGAGCAAGCACGCCGCGCCGTCGCCAAGGCCATGAACGCCCTCGCGCCGATGAGCGTCGACGACTGACCGGCCGCCCGACCCTCGAACGTTTCGCGTTTGCCCCCGAATTTCGGAGCGAAACGCGCAACGTTCGTCCGGAAGCGTCAGGCGTCGTCGTTGAGCCGCTTGATGAGCACGTGGAGCCGGGCGTACGAGTGACGGTCGAAGCGCATGCTCAGCCGGGCGAGGTCGGGCACGTCGCGGTCGGCGATCTCGGCCTTGCTGGTGCCGACCGGCTCGATACGCCCGCTCATGATGATGTCGGCGAAGTCGTGGTTCAGCGCGGCGAGCACGGCTTCCGACGGCAGCGTCTTCATCCGCAACACGAGATCACCGTCGACGAACCGCAACGAATGATAGTTCCGGTAATAGCTCGTGATCTCCGCGAGCGCGACGTGCACATCGTCGGTGATGCAGAACAGCTCGAGGTCGGCCGGCGAGATGTAGCGCCGGTCCTGGAGCTCGTGCTCCACGAACGCGGTCCAGCTCTGCCAGTAGGTGCCGCCGGGGACGTCGAGGAGCACGATCGGAGCGGGCACCGACTTGCCGGTCTGCACGAGCGTGAGGAGCTCGAACGCCTCGTCGAGCGTGCCGAACCCCCCGGGCAGCAGCACGAACGCGTGCGCCTCCTTCACGAACGTCACCTTGCGCGTGAAGAAGTAACGGAAATTCACGAGCTTCGGGTCGTCGGCGAGGAACTGCGTGGTCGCCGCCTCGAACGGCAGGCGGATGCTCACCCCGAAGCTGTTGGCGGCGCCCGCGCCCTCGATGCCGGCTTCCATGATCCCGGGCCCGGCGCCGGTGATGACCATCCAGTCGACGTCGGCGAGCTCGCGCGCGATGGCGACGGTCTGGTGGTAGAGCGGATCGTCGCGCGCCGTACGCGCCGATCCGAAGATCGCGGCCTTGCGCGCCGACCGGTACGGCTCGAACACGGTGAACGCGTACCGCATCTCCTTCAGCGCGGCGTTCGCCATCTTCAAGTCGCCACGGGACGCGCGGTCGCGGGCGAGCCGCACGGCGGAGACCATGAGCTCGAACACCAGATCCGTGTCGTGGACGTCGCCGAGCGACGCGATGAGGTCGGCGAGGCGTTGATCGAGCTCGTTGTCGCCGGTTCGGTAGCGGGGGAGCCGGGCCATCAGCCGCCGAGCAGCGCGCGAACCTGCGAGGCGAGCGAAGCCTCCGGACGCGCCCCGAGATGCGAGATCACCTCGGCCGCGCCGAGGGACCCGAGCCGGCCGCACGTCGCGGGATCGTGGCCGTGCGTGAGCCCGTAGAGCACTCCGGCGGCGTAGAGGTCGCCCGCGCCGGTCGTGTCGACGACGCGCTCGACGGGATCGGCGGCGATGTCGTACCGCTCGTCGCCGCAGATCACGAGCGACCCGCGCGCGCCCCGAGTGAGCGCCGCGAAGGGGCAGTGCACGTTCACCCGTTCGGCGGCCGCGTCAAAGGTCTCGACCTCGTAGAGCATCGTGATCTCCTGCTCGTTGGCGAACAGGATGTCGATGTCGGAGGCGATCAGCTCGAGGAACTCGGTGCGGTGACGCTCGACGCAGAACGGATCGGAAAGGGTGAGGGCGACCCGGCGGCCGGCCGTGCGCGCGAGCGCAGCCGCACGGCGGATCGCGTCCTTCGCGGCCTCCTCGTCCCAGAGGTAGCCCTCGAGGTACGTGACCGCCGCGCTCGAGATGCGCGCATCGTCGACGTCGCGCGGATCGATCTCGGCGCCGGCGCCGAGGTAGGTGCACATCGTGCGGTCGGCATCGGCGGCGACGATCACGAGGCAGCGCCCGGTCGGGGATCCGTCGGTGGCGGGGGCGACGTCGAACTCCACGCCCGCGCTCCGCAGGTCGTGCGCGAACACCTTGCCGAACGTGTCGTCGGCGATCCGGCCGACGAACGCGGACTTCCCGCCAAACGCGGCGACGCCTACCGCGGTATTGGCCGCGGAGCCGCCCGACGTCTCCTGAGCCGGCCCGAGGTGCGCGTAGATCTCGTCGGAGCGGGCCGCGTCGACCATCGTCATCGCGCCGCGCTCGACGTTCGCGCGCGCGATGACGTCGCCGGTCTCGTGGCAGAGCACGTCGACGAGAGGGTGCCCGAGCGCGACGACGTCGATCGTCGCCGGTGCGGATGCGAGCGGTCCGGCGGGCGTCACCGACGGGCCCCGAGCAGCACGACCGGCGTGTCGCCGCCGTCACCGTGCACGTGGTCCTCGGGCGGCCGGAGGCGCTTCCCGACGGTCTGCGTCCGGCCGTAGAGCGTCGTGCGTTGCACGAGCGGCCGCCCGAGCGGTTCGGTGATCGCGCGCAGCTCCGACTCGTCGAGCTCCTGACCGTGGCTCGCGCCCGCTGCGCGCGAGATGTTCTCGTCCATCAAGGTGCCCCCTAGATCGTTGGCACCGGCCTGGAGGATCTGCCGGGCACCCACGACTCCGCACTTCACCCACGACGCCTGGATGTTGTCGATCCAGCCCCGGTAGGCGATCCGGCCGACCGCGTGCATCAGGAGCACCTCTCGGAACGTCGGGCCGCGGCGCGCCTTGCCCTGCAAGAAGATCGGCGTCGCCATGTGCACGAACGGGAGCGGGACGAACTCGGTGAAGCCACCGGTCTCCTTCTGCAGGGCCCGGGAACGAACGAGGTGGCGCGCGACGTGAACGGGCCGCTCCACCGTGCCGAACATGATGGTCACGTTCGAACGCAGTCCCACGGAGTGCGCGGTGCGGTGCGCCTCGAGCCACTCCTCGGTGTTGACCTTGTCGGGGCAGATGACGGCCCGCACTTCGTCGTCGAGGATCTCGGCCGCGGTGCCGGGCAGCGTCGCCAGGCCCGCGTCTTTCAGCTTCCGCAGGTAGTCGGCGAGCGGCATGCCGAGCCGCCGCGCGCCTTCGGTGACCTCGAGCGCGGTGAACCCGTGCACGTGGATCTGCGGGGCCACGGCCTTCACGGCTCGGGCGACGTCGACGTAGTAGTCGCCGTCGAAGTCGGGGTGGATCCCGCCCTGGAGGCACACCTCGGTGGCGCCGCACTCGACGGCCTCGATCACCCGGCGCTGCATCTCCTCCATCTCGAGCAGATACGGCTGGCCCCGGAGATTCAGGGAGAGCGGTCCCTTCGAGAACGCGCAGAAGCGGCACTTGAACGTGCAGACGTTCGTGTAATTGATGTTGCGATTCCGCACGAACGTGATGTCGTCGCCGACGATCTCGCGCCGCAACTCGTCGGCGACCTCGGCGACGCGTGCGACCTCGGGCCCGCGCGCGGAGAGCAGCGTGACGATCTCGTCGACGCCGACCTCCTCGCCGGCGATCACACCGGCGAGCACATCGTCGACCGCGCTCCCGGCGCCCGACTGCGCGACCGCAGCGAGCAGGAGCGGCGGCGAGAGATCGTCGCGGCCCGGCGACCACGCGCCGTCGCGAGCGAGGCCTTCGGAGTCGGAGGCAACGAGCACCGGGGTGCGCAGCGCCGGGTCGAGCCACGTATCGGGGTCGCGGACGAACTCGGGATAGATCGTGAGGCGCGGCGCAAGGGTGTGGCCGGCGGCTTCGGTCGCGGCTTGCAGACGTTCGAGCGCGGGCCACGGGCGCTCGGGGTTCACGTGATCCACGGTGACCGGGGACACGCCGCCCCAGTCGTCGATTCCGGCGGCGAGCAGCGGCGCGAGGTCGTCGCTGAGATTCGGGGGCGCCTGGAGGTGGATGTCGGCCGGGAGCACGAGCCGCGCGACCGCGATCGACCACAGCAACTCGTCGGGCGGGCAGGGTGCGGCGCGGTGCATCGAGGTGCCCGGCTTCGGCAGGAAGTTCTGCACGATGACTTCTTGCACGTGACCGTGGCGGCGATGCGCCTCGGCGATCGCCTCGAGCGCGTCGATGCGCTCGGCGCGGGTCTCGCCGATGCCGACGAGGATGCCCGTGGTGAACGGGACGCGCGCGCGTCCCGCCGCCTCGAGCGTGGCGAGGCGGCGCTCCGGGGTCTAGTCGGGATCGCCGTAGTGCGGGCCGC
>CAZLEC010000149.1:0-9077 GCA_964558245.1 uncultured Burkholderiales bacterium
CACTTGTGCGACTGCTCACTCGGCGGCCGCTCCGGCCGCGTGCAGACGAGGTGGCTGCCAATCGGCGAGCCGAGAGCGTCCGTCTGCGCGCGGTCGAGCGACTGCCGGACTCGGCCTGAGGAGCGATTCGATGCCTGCACTCCCGAACCCGAACGCCTCGCGCCACGCGGGCGACGTCGCGGCCGGCGCTGCGAGCCTCGCGCTCGCGGCTCCCGACGGGGCCGAGCTCACCGACGCCGAGCTCGCGGCGGCGGAGCCCGGTGCCGTCGAGCTCGAGGTGACGGAGCTCGATCTCGCGCAACCCGGAGCCGGCGGGGACGACGACGCCGGTCTCGACGCCACCGACCCAGCCGTTGCATCGACCGCAGACGGCCTCCCCGACGACGAACTTCCCGAGTCCGGCCGCCCAAGCCACCTGCGCGTCGCCCCCGAGATCGAGCGCGGGCTGCTGCATCGCCGGCGCCGGGCCCAGCTCCTGGTGCTCGGGGTCGCCGCGATATCGGCCGCGTCGATGTTCCTGCTCGTCACGTTCCACGTGTTCGCCGCCCAGTCGGCGTTCACGCTCGACAAGCTCGACAACCAGCTCTCGGTGCAGCAACGCGACTACGGGTTGTTGCGCGACAAGGTCGCCACCCTGTCGTCGCCCGACGCGGTCGCGAACGGTGCCAAGCGGCTCGGCATGATTCGGGCGACCGAGGTGACGGGCCTGCACCCGCCCGCCGCCGCGTCGTTCGCGTCGACCAACAGCCTGCCCGTCCCGCCCCTCACCCCGTACCGGGCCATTGACGACACCGGGCAATAAGCGCGGGGTGCAGGAGCGTCCGGCGCTCGTGCGCGTGCCGCCGCGCGTGACGTCGCGAGCGGCCCGTCCGGCGAAGCGTCTCGCGCTGTGCAGCGTGCTGGTGCTCGTGGTGTTCAGCGCGCTCGCGTTCCGCGTCGCGCAGCTCCAGGTGCTCAGCGGGGATCGCTACCGGCTCGCGTCGCTCCGCCAGACCGTGCACACCGTGCCGCTGCCCGCGCAACGCGGAACGATCTTCGATCGTGACGGGCGCGACCTCGCGATGTCGATCGAGCTCACGTCGGTGTACGCCGACCCGCAGGAGGTTGTCGACCCCATCGCGTACGCGGCCGAGCTCGCGCCGGTGCTCCACGAGAGCGAGAAGCTTCTTCGTTCCCGGCTCGGTGACCGGCACTTCGAGTTCGAGTACCTCGCGCGCCGCGTCGGCGACGACGTGGTCGCGCGCGTGAAGAAGCTCGGGCTGGAAGGGGTCGGCTTCGTTCCCGAATCGGCCCGGCAGTATCCGGGTGGCGCGCTCGCGGGATCGCTCATCGGCGAGGTCGGCGGCGACGGCACAGGGCTCAGCGGGCTCGAGAGCCTGTATCAACCCCTGCTCGCCGGCAAGCAGGGCGAGATGGTGGTCGAGCGCGACCAGCAGGGCCTCGACATCCCGAACACGGCGCGGACCCAGGTCGAGGCGCGGCGCGGCACCGACATCGTGCTCACGCTCGACGAGCCGCTGCAGTGGGAGACCGAGCAGTCGCTCATCGACGAGGTCGCGGCCACCAAGGCGAAAGGCGGCATGGCGGTCGTGGTCGACACGACGACCGGCGACGTGCTCGCGATGGCTTCGATCGACGGCGCGAGCGGCAACTCACCTGCGCACCCGTCGGGTCCGACGTCTGCGACCCGTCCGCTGATGGACCTCTTCGAGCCCGGATCGACCAACAAGCTGATCACGCTGTCGACCGCGATCCAGGACGGCCTCGTCACTCCCGACACCGAGATCGACGTGCCGTCGGTGTTGCCGATCGGTTCGACGCGCTTCACCGACGTCGATCCCCACGGCGACGTCAAGATGACGGTGACCGACATCCTGCGCCAGTCGTCGAACATCGGCACGATCAAGATCGCCGAACGTCTCACCAAGGACCAGCTGGCCGGTGCGTTGCACTCCTTCGGTCTCGGCGCGACGACCTCGGTGCAGTTCCCCGGGCAGGCCGCGGGTCTCTTGCTCGACCCGTCGCACTACTACGACACCGGGCTCGCGTCGACCGCGATCGGCTACGGCGTCGCGGTCACCGGCATGCAGATGCTCGACGCGTACGTGACGATCGCCAACGGCGGCGTGACGCGCCCGCCGCGCCTGCTCGACGCGACGATCGACGGGCAGGGGATCCGGCACGAGACCGCCGCCCCGCGGGGTCACCGCGTCGTGTCGGAGCACACCGCGCAGGAGATGTCGGGAATGCTGACGGGTGTGGTCAGCGCGGGCACGGGTGCGTGCGCCGCGATCCCCGGTTACACGATCGCGGGCAAGACCGGAACTGCGCGGAAGGCGGTCAACGGCGGATACTCCACCGGCACGATGGCCTCCTTCATCGGGTACGCGCCCGCCGCGCATCCGAAGCTCGCGGCGATCGTCGTGCTCGACGAGCCCGCCAGCACCTACGGCGGTACTGCTGCGGCACCGGTGTTCTCCGACGTGATGCAGTTCGCGTTGACGCACGACGACATCGCGCCCGACGACCCGTCGAACTCGCAGTACAACGCGGCGCGTGCGTCGGCTGCCGCGTCGGGCACGACCTGCACCGATCCCGCGGTCGCGGCCGCCGCCGCGCAACTGCGGGCCGAAGCCGCCGCGCAGGCGGCCGCCAAGGCGCCGCTCGCACCGATCGCGCCGCCGGTGACCGTGACCGGGCCGACCGGTCCCACGGGGCCCACCGGGTCGGTGGTGTCGACCGGCCCCGCGGTATCCACCGAGTCGGCCGGCCCGACCGGATCGACCGGACCGACGGGCTCCACCGGACCCACGGACTCCACTGGTCCGACGGGCCTGACGGGCTCCACCCAACCTGCGGGCCCGACCGGGCCGTCGGGCTCGACCGGCGTGCAGGGGCCGTCGCGCCACGCCACCCGGACCACCCGCAAGACTCCCGGTACCCTGCCCAAACACACGTCACAGAGCGGATAGGGAGGACGCGTGCAACTGCACGACCTCCTCGCCGATCTGGCGGGGTTCGACGGCGCGGGCGTGCTGGAGATGCGAGACGCGGCCGGCTTCGTGCCCGGCCGGCCCGTCCCCGTGGAGATCACATCGGTCGTGCACGACAGTCGCGAGGTCCGTCCGGGCGCGCTCTTCTGTTGCATTCGCGGGAACGTCACCGACGGGCACCGGCACGCGCCGGCCGCGGTCGCCGCCGGCGCCGTCGCACTCCTCGTCGAGGAGTGGCTGCCGCTCGACGTGCCGCAGGCGCGCGTGGCATCGGTGCGCGCCGTGCTCGGACCGCTCGCGGCCCGTTTCTTCGGTGAGCCCGCGTTCGCGATGCGAGTGCTCGGCGTCACCGGAACCAACGGCAAGACCACGACGACCTACCTCCTGGAGTCGATCGCGCTCGCGGCGGGTGACGTCGCGGGCGTGATCGGCACGGTCGGCGCGCGTGTCGGCACTCGAGCCTTGCCCAACGTGCACACGACTCCGGAGGCGACGGAGCTGCAGGCAATCCTGGCCGAGATGCGCGACAGCGGGGTCGAGACGGTTGCGATGGAAGTGTCGTCGCACGCGCTCGACCAGCACCGCGTCGACGCGACCAACTTCGCCGCCACGTGCTTCACGAATCTCTCGCACGACCATCTCGACTACCACGAGTCGGTCGACGCGTACTTCGACGCCAAGGCCCGGCTGTTCGCTCCGGTGTTCACCCGCCGCGCTGCGATCCACGTCGGCGATCCCTACGGGGAGCGCCTCGCCCGCCGCGCGACGGAGGAGGGCGTGGTCGTGTCGCGCTTCGCAGTCGAGGATCCGTCGGCCCACGTCACCGCGCGCCGGGTCGTGCTGTCGTCGAGAGGTACCGCCTTCGACCTGGTCGCGTGCGGCGGCGAACCGGTTGCGGTGCACATGTCGTTGGTCGGCGCGTTCAACGTCGCGAACGCCCTGGGCGCCGCCACGACGGCCCTCGTCGCCGGGTTCGAGCTCGACGCGATCGTGGCCGGGCTCGAGCGCCCGACCGTCGTGCCCGGGCGCATGGAACGGGTCGACGCCGGTCAGGATTTCACCGTGCTCGTCGACTACGCGCACACGCCGGCTGCGCTGGAATCGGCGTTGGGAGCAGCGCGCGGGCTGGTCGCCCCGGGCGCGCGCGTCGTCGTCGTGTTCGGCTGCGGCGGCGACCGCGACCGGGCGAAGCGGCCGTTGATGGGCGAGGTCGCGGCGCGCCAGGCCGATGTCGCGTACGTCACGACCGACAACCCGCGGTCGGAGGCGCCCGGCGCCATCGTCGACGAGATCATGGCGGGCGTGCCCACCGGAAGCCGCGTCGAGCAGGTGCTCGACCGTCGGGCCGCGATACGCGAAGCGCTGGCCGGCGCCCGGTCGGGTGACGTCGTGGTCGTTGCGGGCAAGGGTCACGAGCGCGGACAGATCGTCGGTGACCGCACCGAGCCGTTCGACGATCGCGACGTCGCCCGGGAAGAGCTGGGGCAGCTCGCGTGACGACCACGGCGGCCGAAATCGCGCACCATGCCGGGGGAGTCGTGACCGGCGCCCCGGATGCGGTCGTCACGTCGTGGGCGTTCGACTCTCGCGCGCTCGATCCGGGTGCGTGCTTCGTGGCGCTGAACGGCGACCGCGACGGTCACGACTTCGTGGCCGCCGCGTTCGCGGCCGGCGCGACCGTCGCGATGGTCTCGCGCCCGCTTCCCGGAGTGACGCCTCCGCCCGGCGCCGCCCTGGTGCAGGTCGACGACGTGCTCCGGCGTCTCCAGGAGTTGGCGGGCGCGGCGCGGATCGCGCGCCCCGAGCTGCGAGTCGTCGCCGTCACCGGATCGGCCGGCAAGACCTCGACGAAGGATCTGCTCGCCGCGATCCTCGCGCCGCTCGGCTGCTACGCGAGCCCGGCGTCGTACAACAACGAGTTCGGGTTGCCGATCACGCTGCTCAACGCGCCCGCCGACGTGGGGGTCGTCGTCGCCGAGATGGGGGAGCGGTACCCGGGTGACATCGCCGCGCTCTGCGCGATCGCGAGGCCCGCAGTCGGGATCGTCACGAACGTCGGGTTCGCGCACGCGGAGCATCTCGGCGGTCCCGAGGGCGCGGCCAACGCGATGGGCGAGATGCTCGCGGCGTTGCCGGCCGGCGGTCTCGCAGTCTTGAACGCCGACGACGAGTGGACCCCGACGCTCGCGGCCGCTCCGGGCGTCGACGTCGTGACCGTGGGCACCGCGGCCGGGGCCGACTATCGCATCGAAGACATCGAGCTCGACGAGCACTTGCACCCGACGTTCGTGCTGTCCGGCCGCCGATTCGAAGTGCCGCTGCACGGCGAGCACCAAGTCGTGAACGCCGCGCTCGCCGTGGTGGCCGCGCACGTCGGGTTCGGCGTCGACCTCGATCTCGCCGCCGGCGCGCTCGCCGCGGTCCGACCGGCGTCGTGGCGGCTCGAGCTGCAGATCACTCCCGATGGCGTCACGATCCTCAACGACGCCTACAACGCGAACCCCGCGTCGATGGACGCGGCGTTGCGCGCGCTGGCGCGGATCCCGACAACGGGTCGGCGGATCGCGGTGCTCGGCGAGATGCACGAGCTCGGGACGCACAGTGGCGAAGCCCACGCGGCCGTCGGCCGGCGAGTGGCCGAGCTCGGGATCGACGTGCTGATCGGCGTCGGCGCGGGCGGGAGGGCGATCGCCGACGCCGCGTCGGTCGCGGTCGCCGAGATCAGCTTCGCCGACGATGCCGGTGAGGCGCTCAGTGTGGTCGCGGCCGTGGCCGTCGCCGGCGACACCGTGCTCGTGAAGGCGAGCCGGGCGGTCGGGCTCGAGGTCGTCGCGGTGCAGCTCCTGCGAGCGGCGTCATGATCGCGATGCTGATGGCCGCGAGCGCGGCGTTCCTCGTGACCATCGTCGGTACGCCGTTCCTCATCTCCCAGCTGCGCCGCCGCGGGATCGGTCAGCAGATCCGCGACGACGGCCCGATCGAGCACCCGCACGCGGCGAAGGCGGGCACCCCGACCATGGGCGGTCTCGCGATCGTCGGCGCGACCTGCATCGGGTACGTCTTCGCGCACGTGCGGCACCGCACCGTTGCGTTCTCCACCTCGGGCTGGACGTTGCTGGCGCTGATCGTCGGCCTGGGTGCGGTCGGCTTCCTCGACGACTACCTCGGTGTGCGCGCCCGCCGCAACCTCGGGTTGCGCAAGCGGGGCAAGACGCTCGGGATCGTCGCGATCGCGGCGGTGTTCGCGTGGCTGTCGCTCGACTTCGTGCACACGTCGACGCACCTGTCGTTCACGCGACCGCTCACGAGCAACCTCGGCACCGCGGGTTGGTTCGTGTTCGCGGTGTTGATCGTGTACGCGACGTCGAACGCGGTGAACCTCACCGACG
Source organism: uncultured Burkholderiales bacterium (assembly GCA_964558245.1). GTDB lineage: Bacteria > Actinomycetota > Acidimicrobiia > IMCC26256 > PALSA-610 > JBBQER01. Next base: position 6,383 of record CAZLEC010000149.1, read on the forward strand.
GTCTCGACGGGCTCGCGGCCGGCTCGTCGGCATTCGTGTTCGCGGCGTTCATGATCATCGCGTTCACCGAGTTCCGTCACCCGCAGCTCTACTACCAGTTGCCGGCGCTGCACGCCCAGACCGCGCAGGCGCTCGACCAGGCGATCGTGGCCGCCGCCATGTTCGGTGCGTGCGCGGGATTCCTGTGGTGGAACGGCGCGCCCGCGCAGATCATCATGGGCGACACCGGGTCGCTCGCGATCGGCGGGGCGATGGCCGGGCTCGCGCTGTTGACGCGTACCGCGCTGTTGCTGCCCATCCTCGCGGGCCTGCCGGTGGTCGAGACGCTGTCGGTCGTGGCCCAGGTCGTGTCGTACCGCGGCTTCCGGCGGCGCGTCTTGCGCATGGCGCCGATCCATCATCACTTCGAGGTCGGGGGCTGGTCGGAATTCACCGTGACGGTGCGATTCTGGCTCTTCGCCGGCATCTGCGTCGCGCTCGCGATCGGCATCTTCTACGCCGACTTCCTTCACCTGCTCGGGCCGGGGCTCGAGTGATGCGCGCGGTCGTGATCGGCCTGGCGGAGACCGGAGTCGCCGTGACGCGCCGGCTCCGCGGCGAGGGCTGGCAGGTCACGGTTCTCGAGGATGCTCCGGGCGCGAGTCACGCGTACGCGGGCCGGCTCGCGGTGGTGAGCGAGCTCGGGGCGCGGGTGCTCGAGTCGCCGTCGCCGGATGCGATGCGCACCGCGGTGTCGGGTGCCGACTGCGTGGTGCCCAGCCCGTTGGTTCGCTTCGACCACGCGGCCTTGCGCGCGGCACGCGAGGCGTCGATCCCGGTTCGCAGCGAGATCGATCTCGCGGGGGAACGCGCGCAGGTGCCGATCGTGGCGGTCACCGGCACCAACGGGAAGACGACAGTGACCACGCTCACGGTGGCGATGCTCGTCGAGTCGGGCCGGCGTGCGGTCGCGGCCGGCAACGTCGGCCGGCCGCTCATCGACGCGGTCGGGGATCCGGTCGACGTGTTGGTCGCCGAAGTGTCGTCGTTCCAGCTTGCGTGCTCCGAGACGTTCCACCCGCAGGTTGCCGTCGTGCTCGCGATCACTCCCGATCACCTCGACTGGCACGGCAGCTACGAGCGGTACGTCGCCGACAAGGCACGGATCGGCGCGTGCCAGACCTCCGACGACCTGTTAGTGTTCGACGCCGACGACGCGGACGCCTCGAAGATCGCCGACCAGACACGCGCGCGTGTCGTCGGCTTCTCGCGTCGCGCCGACGCCGAGGGCCGCGCGCGTGAGCTCGACGGGCAGCTGATCGCGCCCGACGGCACCGAGATCGCCGCAGTGGCCGGCATGCGCCGCGCGTTGGTTCACGATCGCACAAACGCGCTGGCAGCGGCGATCGCAGCGTTTGCGGTGGGCGCGACGGCGGCTGGGATCCGCGCTGCGCTGGCATCGTACGCGACCCTCCCACATCGCGTGGCGCTGGTCGATGAAGCTGGTGGGGTGAGCTGGTACGACGACTCGAAGGCGACGAACCCCGACGCCGCCGTGCGCGCGGTCGAATCGTTCGACTCCGTGGTGCTGCTCGCGGGCGGGCGCAACAAGGGTCTCGATCTCCGGGTGCTGGCGCGGGCCGGCAATCGCGTGCGTGGCGTCGTCGCGTTCGGCGAGGCCGGGCCCGAGATCGCCGACGCGTTCCGCGGCGTCGCGCCGGTGGTGACGGCCGCGTCGATGCACGACGCGGTGCAGGCCGCGGCGCGGATGGCCGAGCCCGGAGACGCCGTGCTGCTGTCGCCGGCCTGCGCGTCGTTCGACGCCTACGCCAACTACGCGGAGCGCGGTGACGACTTCGCGTCCGAGGTACGCAACCTGCTCGCCGAAGGAGCCCCGAGCCGATGACCGTCCTTTCCCCTCGAATCCGGATGCCGCGTTTCCGCATGCTGTGGTTCGATCGCCGATCGCCGATCGGCAAGGCCGGAGTCGAGATCGTGCGCCGCCACCAGGCACTGCCGCGGCCGCCGATGTACGTGATCCTCTGCGCGACGGTGGGTGTGCTCAACATCGTCGGCCTCGTGATGATCCTCTCGGCGTCGTCGGTCGCCGCGCTCAGCGACTACGGCTCGTCGTGGTACTTCTTCGACCGCCAGCTCATCTGGGCGATCGGCGGAGTCATCGCGTTCGTCGCGGCGTCGTCGTTCGACTACCACTGGTGGCGCCGCGCCGCGCCGTGGCTGCTCGGCCTCGCGGGCGCGGGGTTGCTCGTCGTGCTCGTGCCGGGCATCGGCATCATGGTCGACGGCTCGCGGCGCTGGCTCGGCGCCGGACCCATCCGGGTGCAGCCCACCGAGGTCGCGAAGCTCGCGCTGTTGTGCTGCGGTGCGAACGTGCTGGCTCGGCGCGCCGACCGGCTTCACGACTGGCGCCAGTGGACACCCGTGCTCTTCATGCTCGGCCTGCTCGCCGGGCTGGTCATGCTCGAGCCCGACCTCGACTCTGCGATCGTGCTCGCGCTCATCGGTTTCGCGCTGCTCGTGGTGAGCGGAGTGCGCCGTCACCATCTCGCGGCGCTGGGAAGCAGCGCGATGGTGATGGTCACCGCCCTCGCGTTCGCCGCGCCCTACCGGCGCGCGCGCATGCTCGCGTTCCTCCACCCGTGGAAGGACCAGGCCAACACCGGCTATCAGATCGCGCAATCGCTGATCGCGCTCG
>CAZLEC010000150.1:0-5679 GCA_964558245.1 uncultured Burkholderiales bacterium
CTCAGCAGCGGAGTTGCTAACGCCTTGCTAACGCGCGGTGTCGCAACCGGTGGATTCGAGTCGACGCAACGGACGCTGATCTCGCAAACGGCCTGATCAGAGCGCACGCCCTGGAGAGGGGTGCAACGCGCAGACCGCACCAGCGCGGCTTAAACCCGCCGGTCCCTCACGGGACGTAGAGGTTCGACTCCTCTTCCGGGCACCCTCTCTGAGCGAGTGCGAGAAACTCGGTCGACTCGTCAAGCGACGTCCGTGTCCCGTTCTTCTCGGTGCGTTTGACGTCGAATTTCGGAGCGGTTCGCAATCTGAACGATCCCGTGCTCGGAGCGCGGCTGCTATGAGCCGGTCATGCCGACGATGGGTTGGTTGAGGTGGAGGTTGCCGGTGGAGCCGTGGAAGGTGGCGCCGGGCCCGAAGCTGAAGATGCCACCGTCTTTGGCGACGAGCCAGTAGCCCCGGCCGTCAGGCGCGGCGGAGATGCCGACGATCGGTTGGTTGAGATGAATGTTGCCGGTCGACCCGAAGAACGGCGCGTCGAACGCGAACACACCGCCGTCGCGCGCGACGAGCCAGTAGCCGCCGGTTGCGGGGTCCGAAGCGATGCCGACGATCGGCTGGTTCAAGTGAATGTTGCCGGTCGAGCCGAAGTATGGCGCGCCGAACGCGAAGACGCCGCCGTCGGATGCGACGAGCCGGTATCCATGAGTTATCGGATCGGCGCTGATGCCGACGATCGGCCGGTTGAGATGCAGCGGACCGGCCTTTGCGCCGTCACGGCGCGCGCTCGGGCCGTAGTTGAAGATCGAACCGTCGGCGCCGGCGAGCCAGTAGCCCTGACCGTCGGGCGCGGCGGCGATACCGACGATGGGTTGGGCGAGTGGCGCGTTGCCCGCGGAGCCGAAGTACGGGGCGTCGAACGTGAAGATGCCGCCGTCTTTGGCGACGAGCCAGTAGCCACCGGTGCCGGGATCGGCAGCCATGCCGACGATCGGCTGGTTGAGATGCACGTTGCCGGTTGAGCCGTGATACGGCGCGGCGAACGTGAACACACCACCGTCGGCGGCGACGAACCGATAGCCGCTGCCGACCGTCCGGAAGGCCCAGGTGGTGTTGCGCCGGACTCCGTTGGTGAGGGTCGTGCCCCCGAGGAGCAGCAGCTGCCTCGTTCGCGCGTCGTACGCCATCGCGCTGCTTCCCCGCACCGTTGGACTGATCGACGGCGCGAGCTGCGACCACGCGGAACCGTTGTACGTCCACGTGTCGTTGAAGTTCTCGAAGCCGTTGCAACCCGGCCCGGTGTAGAACACCGCGCTGCCGCCGAACAGGACGAGGTCGCCGGTCACCGGGTCGTCGGCCATCACCGCCCCATTGCGGGCCGGCGGGCTGATACTCGGTGACTGTTGCGTCCAGGTGCTGCCGTCATAGGTCCACGTGTCGCCGAATTGCGCCGCCTTGCAGGCCCGGTAAGTACCGCTGGCTCCGCCGAACAGCACGACGTTTCCGCTCGTCGGGTCGTAGGCCATTGCCGCGTTGTCGCGGGCGGGTGGGCTCGTCGCCGGCGACTGCTTCGCCCACGTCACACCGTTGTAGGTCCAGGTATCGCCGAACAGGCCTCCGTTCCCGTCGCCACCGAACAGCATGAGGTCTCCGGTGCGAGGATCGAACACCATCGAGCCATCGGCCAGGGCGGGCGGGCTGGCCGCGGGCGATTGTTGCGTCCACGTCGTGCCGTCATAGGTCCAGGTATCCGCATAAGGTCCCGACGTGACGTTCTCGACGTCCTTGGAGCTGATGAAACCGCCGAACAACACGATCTTCCCGAGTGTCGGGTCGAACGCCATCGACGCACCGCTACGGGCCGGCGGACTCGACGCGGGCGACTGTTGCGACCATGTCGACCCGTCATAGGTCCACGTATCTGCAACATATTCGAGGGACGCCGTACCGCCGAAGAGGACCATCTTGTCGATCGCCGGATCGAACGCCATCGCCTCGCCGACGCGCGCGGTCGGGCTCAGTGTCGGCGACAACGGAACCCACGACACCGGCCGCGCGGGCGAAGCCGATACCGGGTCGGCGTTCGAGGTGATCGACTGCGTCGAACGCGCTTCGGACGATGCCGCGGAGGGGAAGATGGAAGCCGACGCCGCAAGGCACGAAAGGAGAACGAGAACGAAGCGTCGCCGCCTTGCGGTCCGCGTGTCCGAGCGACTCATCATCGCTCCTTCTGTTGTCATGCTTCGGTCGGGGAGTGCCGACCGCCAGGGTAGGTGTCTTCTTGCCCCGGTCAGACCGCGCGCCCGTCGCCTGACGTCTTCACCGCCACGGCTCGACGAATGGGTGCCGACTCGCTGATCGTGGTCGCGTGCTCACGCCGGGGTTCCGATACAACCGTTGCGGGGCCCGCACGGTGACCGGCTCTCTCTTGTGTCTTCGGTCAGCGACTCGCGATTCTGTGAGTCGCACTCGTCAGCGCCGCGCCAGCAGAACGTTGATCTCGCTAGAAAAGATCGCCGCATCTTCAATCAGTTCGGTCTTGTCTACGAGGGATCAGCGCCCGCCCGCGTCTCGCACTCCCGGACGTTGGTGCATCACAGCGCCGCGCCCGAACGGCTTGGATCAACGTATGCAGTGCTGTTCGGCGATGTGGGTTGGCGTACCGTGCGAGATACCGAGCGCCGCGACTTGTACACGGGCGCTTCCCAGGTACACGACTCTGAACCGGAGTGGTTCCTGGGTGCCGGCGCTGCGCCACTTGACGGAAAAAGTGCGCTCGCGTCCGTTGGTTCCGGGCATTCGGACCGCACACCCAAAGGCCCGTCGTCCGAGATTCACGCGAGCCACCGCCACGCTCACCCGCGGAGACGCGGGACTCGAGTAATGGATTGTTCCGATCCAGTCGGCCCGGTCGGACATCGGAAACGCCGGCCAGACTGCCAGGAGGCCGCCCGGAGCGTCACGTCCGGGCTCAGCATCAACGTCACCGCCGCTGGTGCTTCGGCCCGTGGTGGGTGACAAGACGGCGGCCGCGACGGTGACGCGCTCCTGACTCTTGGTAGGGGTCGCCGAGGCTGTCGGCGTGACAAAGGCGACGAGCCCCAGGACCGCGAGAGAAGCGCCCGTACGCCGATGCTTGTTCACCGCCAAGCCGCAGCCGGCCGCGAACGTCAAGAGGGCTGCGGGAAAGACATAGTTCGGCAAAAAGGTCACGCCCCAACGGACCCCATAGACGGCCGGCAACGAACGCCCGAGTAGTGGTAACCACGAGGGATAGATCGAGCGCGGCAGCCTGGGCAGGTCGTTCGTCAGTCCGAGACTCCCGTTCCAAATCCGTGAGAGTTGCCACGCGTCGAGCGCGATCACGCCGATTGCGATCCCGAGAACCGCTTTCGCACTACGGCGCGCAACCTCCGCGAGACCGACCGCGGCCGGAATGAGGAGCACGACCGCGGCGGACATCGTGAAGCGCCCCGCGATCGCGAAACCGCCGTACTCTGCGCGTAGCGCGTTGGATGCCAGGAACGCGAGGTACAAGGTCAAAGCGAGCAGGCCGACGTCACGGTAGCGACGAAGAAGAATCACGATTCCCAGGACGGCAAACAACAGGATGGGTTGCGCAGGGAACAAGCCTTGGAACCGGTCGACATTCAGACCGACGAACACCAACAGGATGCTGTGTACGGAGGCAACCTCATTTTGGACCGACAAGCCGCCCGAGAGCTGACCGAAATAGGTGAGGTTGTATCCGGCGAGGGCCGCGAAAGATAGCGCAACGACGCCGGCCTCTATCGCGACGGATCGTCGACTCGGATGCCTTCTCAGAAAGATTGTCGCGAAGGCGAGGATCACGCACGGGGCGAGAAATCGAGTGTGCAGCCAGGGCAGGAGCGCGATCAACCCGAGCAAACCATACCGAATGCTCGGTCGCTCAACGCGCTGGAGTCGTGCTCGACGAAGGACCAAAACGAGTACGCCGGCTGCGATGACGCCTGCGGGAAGATCCGGATATATCTCGGCCGAGTTGGCAAGGAGTGAGGCTGAGAGGGTCAACGCAATCGCAAGGATGCCGCTTCGCGCCGCACTCACGCCTTCCAAGCGGACGGTTGCATATACGAGAATAGGCGCCGCCGCAGCAATCAAGAGCATGACGGATCGGGCGCCTGCAGAACCGTTCAGAATGACCCCGGGACCTACGAGGAACGGAAGCCCGAGGCCGTGAACCGAGTACAAGCCGTGGTGAGTGCGAGTGAGCTTGGCGGCGCCGATGAAGCGGCCGTGGCTTCGAACGGAGTCGTGGTAGGCCGCGGTCATTTCCACTGAATGGTGAACCCACAGCGACCGGGCCGCAACGAGGTAGCCCGGCTCGTCGCCTGCGATGGGATACAGACCTGAGTGACTCCAGTGAAGTCGCAAGCAGATCGCGACCAAAAAGAAGATAACGGGTGCGAACAGACTCGCCGCAAACTGCGGCAGTCTGCCCGACGTATTAACAGATATCCATCGTACCGACCTGAGCGCCAGTTCCTCTGGTGGCGTCCCTGAAGATTCTTCGGTCACGGATGTAAGACTAACGCACCAGAGTGCGATGTTTCGTCCCTGTTGCGAGGAGTGCTACATATGCGGCGCTAGCCGTTCTGACCTGTGAGGTTGTCGACAGGCCTTTGGGCGGGAGCAAGGCGCGGTCGTCAACGCTCCGGGCCGGTGCGCGTGGCGATCACTACGGTCCGCTGCGCGTCGCCCGCCAGTACGTCGTGTTCGTGCAGAAGAACAGGGTGTTGTTGGCGTCCTGCCATGTGGCTGTCACGGTGAAGAGGCCGGCGGCTCTCGCGGCCTTCGACATACCGATGCCATGGAAGTGACCTTGGAAGGTTTCGGTGACGGTCGCGTTGGCGTCATCGACGATGATGTGCTGGGTGCTCTTCCCGTAGAACGAGCCATCGGCGTTGAGCGGGAACGTGTTGATGATGATCTTCGCAGCGACGTAGTCGCCGGGTGCGCAGTACATGCCGATGCCGTTGGCGTTGGCCTGGACGTGGGCGAGTCGCTTACGGTCAGACAACAGGGAGAAAGTCAGCGGAGTATTGCCAAGGCGAAAAGTGCTCGTGTAGGTGCCAGCCCACAGCGCGCTCGTCGGGAGCGGTTGCACATCCCGTGTCGCAGCCCAAGAGATGCTCGACGAACAGGTGTAGAGACTGCCGTTCGTAAACTTCAGAGTTTCGGTAAGGGTTCCCTCCGCGACCGAGGTTCCGACCCGGCCCTGGAACACGTACGACAGTGTTCCCACGACGTTGTCGGCGACGATCGGCTGAGACGCGTTCGCCGAAAAGTGCCCACTTGCATCGAGCGCAACGACGTCGACTACGAAGTTCGGAGCGAAAGAGCCTCCGGGCGTGCAGCTCATGCCGATGCCGTTGGCGTCGATGTCCTGAAGTTGCTTGCGGTCTTGCGATACGAAGAACGTCAACGGATTGTCGGTCGAAAAGCCGGAGACGCTCGTGTAGCTGCCGGGCGTAGGGCTCGCCGCGGCCGGAGCTTGCGCATTCGCAGTCGTTGTGATCGCGAGCGAGACGAAAGTCATTGCGGCGAACGCGAAGGCGGCGACTGCGACCACCGGACGTGTACAGCGGCTGCGTGCGAACATTTCGTCTCCAGTCGATCGCGTCGCCCGTCGGTGCAGAT
>CAZLEC010000150.1:5779-9070 GCA_964558245.1 uncultured Burkholderiales bacterium
CGGCTGCGTGCGAACATTTCGTCTCCAGTCGATCGCGTCGCCCGTCGGTGCAGATGTCATCGGGCTTCCACCTCGTCGGCGCTGAAGATCACCTCGACGGTGCTTTGAAAGAACCGAGCGATCGCGATCGCCAGCGTGAGGGATGGCATGTAGTGCTCGTTCTCGATCGAGTTGATCGTTTGCCGAGAGACTCCGAGCGCGTTTGCGAGTTCTCTTTGGGACATTCGCTTCGTCGTGCGGAGTTCGCGCACGCCCCGCCCAGTCACTCGAACAATTCGGTCGAGTTCCGAGGCTGCTCGGCCAGCCTGATTAGTGCACAATGATCGTGCCGTGCATCACCGCATAGCCATGCCAGAGGCAGTAGTACACGTAGGTTCCGGGGTGAAGGAACGTGAATGTATAGGTCTTCTTTGGGTTGATTATCGGGCTGGCGAACGTCTTGTCCGTACCGGTTCCGGGCGACACCTTGCACGCGGCCTTGGTGCAGGGCATCACGTCGTGAGGTACGAGGGTCATGTTCTTCCACACGACCTTGGTCGACCGTTGCACCGTGAGTGTGGCCGGCTTGTAGCACCACGGGTGTACACCGCATCCCGACGCGGTAATCGTCACCGTCTTCGTCGCCGTAGTCGTCGCCGTGGTCGTCGCGCTGCCGGCCACGCCAACGTTGCCGGCGGCGCTCATGCCCAGGATCACCGCGGCAACGACAACCCGTACGAATGCACCTCGCATGTGGCGAGACCTCCTGTGTTCCGGAATATGTGCGAGCGTCAGAACGGGGATGTATGTGATCTCGTTTACGGTGGCGTCGCGAACGCCGTCAGGTCGCCGGCGACGTCGGTGGCGTAGATGACGCCGTTCGAGATCGTGGCCGGGCCCATGAAGGCGGCGTTGCCCGTGGTGTTGTAGAGGATGTGTCCGTCGGAGGTGCGCACGACGAGCAGGTGCGTTCCTTCGCCGACAACGACGAAGCCGGGCGCGCCGCTCACTGCGCCGATCACATAGCCATCGGTGAGACAATCCCGCCATTGGAAGCGGCCGGTGTTCGGGTCCACTGCGTTGATTGATCCTGCGCACGCCTGTTTGCCGATCGTCACCGCGTCGCCGGCCGTGTAGAGCGTGCGGTTCTGGCCGTCCCACGCGTCCGGTGCGATGGTTCCCTCGCCCGCTTCGGGCGTCGGTCCTCCCGCCGCGACCCGCACGCTCCATACGGGCCCGGCACCAATCGCGGTCCGGTCGAACGCGTAGTAGATGCCGTTCTTGTTCACGACGCCGACGAGCGCGCGGGTCTTGCCCTTGATGGTCGCGGTGAACAGGTTCGGTGTCGAGCCGAAGTCACTGTCGTAGACGCGTTCGGCCGCTGGGATGGCCCAGTGATCGACGATGTGCAGGTCGCCGAGTGATGCTTCGATGATCGACTCACTCAACGCTGCGGCCTTGGGGCACCCTTTGCCGGCGTTGCCCGTCACGAAGTACACGGCGTTGTGCGAAGCGTCAATGGCGGGTGAGCCCCATATCCCGTCGCCGGCGCAGCCGTTCGTGTGCGGCATCAGGTTCAGGGTGTTGAGGATCTTGCCGGTGCGGGCGTCGATGCGGAAAGCCTTGCCCTGCGTGAACGGGCAGATCCCGTATGACGAGAGACCGACGTAGAGGCTGCCCTTGTAGTAGGCCGGCGAGTCCCAGATCATGTTGGTCGGGCTCGTGCCGAGCGTGCGGCGCCACAGCACCACGCCGCTGTGCGCGTCGAGCGCGTAGAGGGACGCATCGCCCCCTCCGACGAACAAGACCGCACGCGAGGCGCCGATCGGCACGTCGGTCTGGTAGGTCGCGGTGCTCGCGACACCGGCCGACGGTGGAATGCAGGTGCCCGCCGGTGGTGTTGTCGTGCCGAGAAACGTCTTCCACACGAGCTTGCCGCTGGTGCTGGTGGCGCGTTCGTATCCGTCGAAGGATCCCCAATAGACGGCCCCGTTCGCGACGATCGGCTGCGCGAACACGGGCCCGCCCGAGGTCGCGGTCCACACCTTCTCGAGCATCGACGCGTTTGCGGGCGTGATCGTCGCGCGACTGGCACTGAAGCCGACGCTGGAATTGAACCCGGAGTTGTTGCCGTTCATATACGACGTCCAATTGCTCGAGCCCACCGACGCGTTCGCAGGCGTGAGCGTGCCGCCGATGTTGACGCCGAGCACCGCGACCATCGCGACCAGAAGCACCCTCGCTACGAAGAGAGGTCGATACCTACCCAAAAGAGAACGCGTCATCCCAATACCCTCTTTGTTGCAAATAGCAGCGGAATGGGTTCCGAACTTTTGGGCGCGTCGAAGCTGAGGGGCGGTCACACTCGCGGCGCAAGCCGACGCGAGCTCGAGCCGGTTAACGCGTGAATGAGCCCGCGTTAACCCTTCGCCGAATCGGGCCCCGAAAGGTCGGATCCATTTGGCGGCGTGCCACCGCAGAGTCTGGGTGTGCGCACGTCGTCGCGAACTGGGGGCGTGCGGCCGCGGGGTCCTGGCCTGCGCACGTAGGCGAGTCGAACCACCTCGCCTTAGTCATATTGCACTGGACGTCAAGCCCGCTTGCCCAGGCCCAGGCTCGGCCCTTCTGTGCGTACAAATCCCGAGATGGGCGATTCGCGCGTCGAAGAATCAGTCATATTGCCCGATTCGTCGGGTCGCGATGAACCCGGCGGGGCGGCGCGAACGTCGAACATTTTTTTTCCTCCACGTCGGAGAGCTCAGGCGGAGGCAAAGCCGGCGCCACCGCAAGACGACCGCCCGGCGACGCGCGTCGCCGTCGGAACGCTGCACCTCCGTCCTTGGGAAGTCTCAAGAACACCCACACATCGTGCTATTTCGATCTTTTAGGTAAACCTGCGCGTGTCGAGCGTCCCATTTGTGCAAGGCGGTGGATTCTCGGACGATGCCGTACGCGGCGAATGCATCGTGCGGCTGGTGAATTCTTTCGGTTTTGGGTTTACGTATTGACAGCGTGGGCATGATGGAACTCAGCGAAGTTCACTCTCGCTGATGTGCGCCCGCCCGGCCCCCGCGTTCCGGCGCACCTCCCCCCACCTATCAAACGAGGTTCGCGCGCTTGACCCGCGCGACGCCGTCCCGAGGGCCGCCCCCCACCCCTCGGGACCCCGATGTCGGAGGCGACCAATTGTGTCTGTGCGGCTATGTCCGACGAATGGAGCCGACGCGCCCGTCGCGATCTCGACCGTCGGTTGATCGGGCATCTCGACGTCACCTGTCGGGGGGACCCAGGTTGGGACGCGCTTCGCACATC
>CAZLEC010000151.1:0-9037 GCA_964558245.1 uncultured Burkholderiales bacterium
GTCGCGCCCGGCTTCGTCGACCTCCACACCCACTACGACGCGCAGTTGCTGTGGGACGCAACCGCGAGCCCGTCACCGATGCACGGCGTCACGACCGTGTTCGGCGGCAACTGTGGATTCACCCTCGCACCGGCCACCGAGGAGCACGTCGACTATCTCGCGCGGCTGATGGCGCGCGTCGAAGGCATCCCGCTCCCGGCGTTGCAACAAGGCCTGCCCTGGGACTGGAAGTCGTTCGGCGACTACCTCCAGCGGGTCGAGTCGAGCGGCACCGCGGTGAACGCCGGCTTCCTCACCGGGCACTCGGCGATACGACGCGTCGTCATGGGCGCCGACGCGGTCGGTGAAGCGGCCACCGACGACCAGATCGAGCAGATGGAGCGCCATCTGCACGAAGCACTCGACGCGGGGGCGATGGGCTTCTCGACTTCGCAGTCGCACACGCACAACGACGGCGACGGCAATCCGGTGCCGTCGCGCGCGGCCACGCGCGAAGAGCTGTTGCGGCTCGCGGGCGCGCTGCGGAGCCATCCCGGCACGCAGCTGGAGCTGATCATCGCCGGATGCCTCAACGGGTTCTCCGACGACGAGGTCGACCTCATGACCTCGATGTCGCTGGCGGCCGACCGCCCGCTCAACTGGAACGTGCTCGGCGTGACGCGCGGCGGCATGCACGAGTCGCAGCTCGATGCCGGCACCCGCGCCGCGGCGCGCGGCGCGCGGATCGTCGCGCTCACGCTGCCGAAAGGCGTGCAGATCCGCCTCTCGTTCCTCTCGGGTTTCGTGCTCGACGGGCTGCCGGGCTGGCGCGAAGTCATCGCGCTGCCGGTACCCGAGCGCATTCGCGCGTTCTCCGATCCTGCGGTGCGCGCCCGCCTCGACGAGCAGGCCCACTCCCCCGAAGCGGGCGTGCTCGTGAACCTGGCGCGCTGGGAGCGCCTCGAGGTGATCGAGGCGTTCACTCCGCAGACCCGCGCGTTCGAAGGCCGCCTCGTCGGCGACATCGCCAAGGAGCAGGGCAAGGCGCCGTTCGACGCCCTGCTCGACATCGTCGTGGCCGATGAGCTCCGTACCGGGCTCCGCCCCGACTTCGGCGGCCCCGAACCGGAAGAGACGTGGAAGCTGCGCGTCGACGTGTGGCGCGACCCCCGGGCGATGATCGGCGGCTCCGACGCGGGCGCGCACCTCGACATGATGAGCGGCGCCGCGTACTCCACGTTCGTGGTCGGCGACGCGGTTCGCAACGGCTACCTCCCCATCGAGGAAGCGGTGCGCCTGCTGACCGACAAGCCCGCGCGGCTGTACGGCCTGCGCGACCGCGGCCGCATCGCCCCGGGCGCATTTGCCGACCTCGTGTGCTTCGATCCCGAAACCGTCGGGCCGATCGGCGAGCGCACCTATGACGACCTGCCCGGCGGTGCGAGCCGGATCGTCGCCGAATCACGCGGCGTGCACCACGTGTTCGTGAACGGCACCGCCATCGTCCACGACGCGGCTTACACCGGAGCGACCCCCGGCACCGTGTTACGCGCCGGGCGCGACACCGAAACTGTCAACGCAGCATCCACGGAGGCCTGATGTACACCGACGAAGCGCCCAGCAGTGACGACTTGATCGGCCAGCTCTTCTCGCAGCGATGCGCCGACGACCCGGTCCCGGTGTACCACGAGGTCCAAGCGCAGTGTCCGGTGCATCGTGGTGCGGGCATGTTCGGCGGGCACAGCGTGCACGTCTCGAGCTACGCCGACGTCACATGGGCGCTCAAGCACCCCGAGGTGTTCTCCTCGAAGGACGTCGTGAACATCGGCAACGACGTGCCGCTCATCCCCCTCTCGGTCGATCCTCCCGACCACCGCAAGTACCGCCGTCTCCTCGACCCCGAGTTCTCGCCGACGAAGATGGCCGCACTCGAGCCCGAGGCGCGCAAGCTCGTGAACGAGATCATCGACGGCTTCGCCGGCCGCGGCGAGTGCGAGTTCCACGAAGACTTCGCGACGCCGCTGCCGTCGACGATCTTCCTGGCCCTCGTGGGTCTCCCGCAGAGCGACCTGCCCGACTTCTTGCACTGGCGGGACGAGACGATCCGCCCGGAAGCGCGCACACCCGAGGAAGCCGAGCAGAAGCGCGCGGCCGCGGGCCGAGCGATCAACGACTACTTCGCGGCCTCGCTCGAGGAGAAGGCGGCGAATCCCGACGACCGGTTGCTGAGCCGCCTCGTGACCGCCGAGGTCGACGGCCGGCCGCTGACCCACGCCGAGAAGATGGGGATCTGCCATCTCCTGCTGCTCGGCGGCCTCGACACGGTCACCGCCACGCTCGACTGCATGATCGCGTACCTCGCGCAGCACCCGGACCGCCGCCAGGCGATCGTCGACGATCCCGAGCTGATGTCGCCGGCGATCGAGGAGATGCTGCGCCAACAGACACCCGTGATGATGGTGCCGCGCGTGATCGCGCAAGACTGCGAGCTCGACGGCGTGCAAATGACGGCCGGCGACAGCGCGACACTCATGCTCGGCGCCGCGAACTGCGACGAGCACGAGTTCGCGTCGTCGGGTGAGGTGATGCTCGACCGCGGCGCGAACCGGCACCTCGCGTTCGGCGGCGGGCCGCACCGCTGTCTCGGCTCGCACCTCGCGCGCCTCGAGCTGCGGGTCGCGCTCGAGGAGTTCCACAAGCGCATCCCCGAGTACAAGATCGTCGACGGCACCGAGATCCACTTCTCGCCCGGGATCCGCCAAGCCGATCACCTCCCGTTGATCTTCCCGGTGCACGCCTGACGGTCCCACTCAACTAGACAAGAAAGAATGGACCTCGCTCCGACGCCCACGGAGGCAGCACTTCGCGACGAGATTCGCGGCTGGCTGCGCGAGAACCTTCCGTGGGAGTACGGCAAGGGGTTGCCGCCGCGTTTCGACGATCTGGCCGAAGAGGTGGCGTTCGGCCGGGCGTGGCAGGCCAAGCTCGCCGAGGGCCGCTGGGTCGGCGTGGGCTGGCCGCGCGAGCTCGGCGGCCGGGGCGCCGGGCCGATCGAGCACTACATCGTCACCGAGGAACTCGCGCGCGGGCGCGCGCCGGAGCTGGTCGGTCGGATCGGCGTGAACCTCGTCGGGCCGACGCTGCTCGCGCACGGCACGACCGAACAACAGTCGCGCTGGCTGCCGCGCATCCTCGACGCGTCGGAGATCTGGTGCCAGCTCTTCAGCGAGCCCGGCGCCGGCAGCGACCTCACGTCGCTCTCGACCCGCGCCGAGGCGGTCGACGGCGGCTTCCTGCTGAACGGCCAGAAGGTGTGGACGAGCTACGCGCAGTTCGCCGACTGGGGCTGGTGCCTCGCGCGCACCGATCCGGCCGCGCCGAAGAGCAAAGGGATCTCGGCCCTCGTCGTCGACATGCACGCGCCGGGCGTGGAAGTGCGCCCGTTGCGCCAGGTCACCGACGAGTCGGAGTTCAACGAAGTGTTCTTCACCGACGTGTTCGTGCCGGCCGACCGGCTCGTCGGCCCGCTCAACGAAGGTTGGCGTATCGCGAACTCCACGCTCACCCACGAGCGCGGGGTGAATCCGCGCCAACTGGTGATCCACTCGCAACTCGTCGACGAGCTCTGGCGCCTGGCGATCGAACGGGGCGCGTTCGACGATCCGCGCCTCGAGCCCCGGCTCGCGCAGGCCTTCGTGGAAGTCCGCATGTTCCAACTCCACAACTGGCGCTCGGTGTCGCGTACCGCCAAGGGCGCCGATCCCGGCCCCGTGGGCAGCATCAACAAGTTGTGGTGGAGCGAGATGAGCAAGCGTCTGCACGACACCGCGATGGCGGTGCTCGGGAGCGCGCAGCCGCTCTGGCGCGGCGCCGACGACAACCCGGGCGACGGCGCGTGGCAGCGCTCGTGGCTCTACTACCAGGCCAGCTCGATCTGGGCCGGAACCAACGAGATCCAGCGGAACGTCATCGGCGAACGCGTCTTGGGATTGCCACGCGAGCCACGTTGAACGATCGCGGGGTGCCGGCCGTATCCTTGGGCATGAAACACAACACGCTCCCCAGAACCCGCCGCTCATTCGTCGTGATGATCGGCGTCGTCCTCGCTCTGGTGCTCGTGCTCGGCGCGTGCAGCAGTAGCAGCAAGTCGGGCTCGAGCTCGACCTCCACGACCGGCGTCACGATCAAGGACCTTGCGTTCACCACGACGCCGGTCAAAGCGGGCGCCACCGTGACCGTCCAGAACAACGACAACGTCATGCACACCGTGACCTCCGACGACAACACGTCGTTCGACGTCTCGATCGACCCCGGCAAGAGCGCCACGTTCACCGCACCGAGCAAAGCGGGCAGCTACAAGTTCCACTGCAAGATCCACTCGTCGATGCACGGCACACTCACCGTCCAGTAGTCGCGACCGGCCGCCGACGAGATCGAGGCGGCCGCTAGCATCCCGCACGTGACGCCCACGTTCGAGACCATTCGCTACGTCGCGGACGGCCCGATCGCGACCATCACGCTCGCCCGGCCCGACGCGGCCAACGCGCAGAGCAGCCGGCTCATCTCCGAGCTCGACGCTGCCTTCGACTGCGCCGAAGCCGACGCCGACGTGCGGGTGGTCGTGCTCGCGGCCGACGGCAAGCACTTCTCGGCCGGCCACGATTTGAAAGAGCTGCTGGCCGGCGAGGAGCACTGGTCGGCGATGCGCGACACGCCGGAGGGCAAGCTCGCGCACGAGCAGACGATGTACTACGACAAGCTGGTCCGCATCCGCGACTTCCGCAAGGTGACCATCGCGGCAGTGCAGGGCACGTGCTCGGCGGCCGGGCTGATGCTGGCCTGCATGTGCGATCTGATCGTGGCCGCCGACGACGCACGCTTCTCGAATCCGGTGCTGCGCATGTCGGGTGTGGGCGTGGAGCTGCTCGTCGAGCCATGGGAGCTCGGGCCGCGCAAGGCGAAGGAATTCCTCTTCTGCGCCGAGACCTTCTCCGCGGCGGAGGCCGAGCGCTACGGCCTCGTCAACCGGGTCGTGCCGCGTGCCGAGCTGGCCGACGTCGCCAACGACATGGCCGCCAAGGTCGCGCTCGTCCCGGCGCTCACCGCGGAGATGGTGAAGTCGTCGATCAACCACATGGTCGACCTGATGGGCCAGCGCGAGAGCTGGCAGTACCACTTCATGCTTCATCAGTTCGTGTCGAACACGCCGACCGCGCTCGCGAAGGTCGAGGCCCGCAAGCAGGGCGGCATGGCCGCGGTGAAGCAAGAGCAGTCGGGCGAGCAGGGGAAGTGACCGGTCCGCTCGACGGCGTGCGCGTGCTCGATCTCGGCACCCGCATCGCCGCACCGTTTTGCGCCGGGCTGCTCGGCGAGCAGGGCGCCGAGGTCATCAAGATCGAGCAGCCGCGCGGCGGCGACTTCATGCGCGAGATCGGGCCGTTCGTCGACGCCGGCGAAGGCGACGGTCAGTACTCGCTGTTCTGGGCGGTCGAAGGACGCGGCCGCAAGAGCGTCACCCTCGACCTGCGCACCGCCGAGGGCCAGGACCTCCTACGCCGCCTGGCCGCGACCGCCGACGTGCTCGTCGAGAACTTCCGGCCCGGCACGCTCGAGCAATGGAACATCGGGCCCAACGACCTCCCCGACCGGCTCGTGACCGTGCGCATCTCGATGTTCGGCCAGGACGGGCCCTACGCGCCGCGCCCGGGTCTCGACCGCGTCGGGATCGGCTACGGCGGCCTGCTGCACCTCACCGGCTACCCCGATCGGCCGCCGGTGCGCGTCGGCGTGACGATCTCCGACTACCTCACCGGCGTGTTCGCGGCCCAGGCCGCAGTCGGAGCGTTGTACGCCCGCGACGCGCGCGGTGGGAGCGGCGCGGTGATCGACGCCGCGCTCTACGGCGCCGCGCTGCGCATCCTCGAGTGGACACTGGCCGCGTACGACCGGCTGGGCGTGGTGCGCTCGCGTGAAGGCAACCGGCTCGCGAACTCGGCGCCGCTCGACAACTACCCCACCCTCGACGGCAAGTACGTGTGCATCGTCGCCGGTTCCGACGCGAACTTCGCGCGGCTCTGCAAAGCGATGGAGCGGCCCGACCTCCTCGACGACCCGCGATTCACGAAGCTCGCCGACCGGGCCGCACACGGCGACCTGATCAACGGCATCGTCGCCGAGTGGACCGCCGCGCTCGACGCGCGTGACATCGAGGAACGCTGCGTCGCGTGCGACGTGCCGGTCGCGACCGCGTACACCGCGGCCGACATCTTCGCCGATCCGCACATGATCGAACGTTCCGATCTCGTGACCGTCGACGACCCGGTGATCGGCCCCATCCGCCAGCAAGCGCCGTTCCCGCGGCGCGTCGGTGAGACACCGACGGCGCCGGCCGGCGCCCCCCGCCTCGGCGCGCACACGCGCGAGGTCCTGCGCGACCTCCTCGCGGTGCCCGACGACGAGCTCGATCGCTTGTCGGACGCGGGCGTGATCTGATGCCCGCCCGCGCGATCACCGAGGGGCTGTTCGAGATCCACGACGACGGCACAATCGCGCTCATCGGCGGCTACTCGCCGTCGAGCGCACGCTTCCACTTCCCGCTGCTCGATACGTGCCCCTACACCGGTGCGGCCGACGTCGAGCGGGTCATGCTCTCCGCCGACGCCACGCTGTGGGCGTGGACCGCGGTGACCGCCGCGCCGCCGGGCTACGCCGGCCCGGTGCCCTTCGGCTTCGGTGTGGTCGAGTTGGTGCACGAGCAGCTGCGGGTGATCACCCGGCTGACCGAGCCCGACCCGTCGCGGCTCGAGTTCGGGCAGCCGATGCGACTCGTGGCCGAGACCCTGCCGCTCGAGAACGGCGAGACCGTCACGACCTGGGCGTTCGAAAGCGCCTCGTCGTGAAGATCCAGGCGCAGATCCGGAGGCCCGGACAGTGGCCGGCGCGTCGCTCGGCCGGTCGAGGGCCGGAGGTCGAAGCCGCATGAATACCGCACAGGTCAAGATCGCCGGCGTCGGGATCCACCCGTTCGGGCGTTTCGACGGGCTCACCAACACGACGATGGGTGTGCACGCCGTGCGCGCCGCGCTCGCCGAAGCCGGCGAGCCCCGATTCGACGCGGCGTTCTGCGGCACCGCGTACGGCGGCGTCGCTTCGGGACACAAGGTGCTCGGCGCGCTCGCGCGTACCGGCATGCCGATCGTCGACGTGGAGGCGGGCTGCGCGAGCGGTGGCGCGGCACTGCAGCTCGCGGCGGGCGCGATCCGCGCCGGCCAGTACGACTGCGTGCTCGTGTTCGGTGTCGAGAAGATGCCCAAGGGCATCATCCGGTCGTCGTTCTTCGAACCGTGGCGCGAAGAAGCCGGGCTCGCGGCGACACCCGCGTACTTTGCGTTGCGCGCGCAGCGATTGCTGCGCGAAGCCGGCCTCACGAAGGAGCATCTCGCCGAGGTCGTCGTGAAGAACCGGCGCCACGGCGTGCACAATCCCAACGCGATGTTCCGCAAGGAGGTCACCGCCGACGCAGTGCTCGCGTCGCGGCTCGTCTGCGATCCGTTGCACTTGTGGATGCTGTGCTCGCCCAACGAAGGCGCCGCCGCGATCGTGTTGCGGCGCGCGACCGATGCCGACCGCGCCGCCGTCACGTTGGCGTCGGCGCGTCTGCGGTCGCACCTGCCCGGCAGCGTGCTCGGAGAAGCCACTCCCCTCTCGGGCATCGACGACTCCGACATCACGCCGCCGTCGGCCCTCGCCGCTCACGACGCGTACGAAGAAGCCGGAATCGGACCGGCCGACGTCGACGTGGTCGAGTGCCAGGACACCGACGCGGCCCGCGAGCTGCTCGCCTACCAGGAGCTCGGACTGTGCGAGCCCGGCGAACAGGCCAAGCTGCTCGCGTCGGGCGCGACAACGCTGGGCGGGACCCTGCCGGTGAATCCGAGTGGTGGCCTGCTCTCGAAGGGCGAGCCACTGGGTGCGTCGGCGCTCGGTCAGGTGATCGAGCTGGTACACCAATTGCGAGGTGCAGCGGGCCCGCGCCAGGTCGAGGGCGCGCGCGTCGGGCTGGCCCATACCGTCGGGCGCGGCGCCAACGCCTGCTGCGTCGTCGTCACCAAATAGCCGGCGCATGGAACAACCGCAGAGGAGTCGAACATGAGCTCGAATCTCAGCGACGTGTGGTTCCGCACGACGGATCTCGAGGTCGTGTCGGGTTCGGGGAGCACGGTCCGCACCGCCGACGGCGTCGAGTACCTCGACTTCACGGCGGGCATCGCGGTCGCGAGCACCGGGCACAGTCACCCGCGCGTGGTCGACGCGATTCGTGAACAGGCCGGCCAGATCATGCACGCCCAGGCCAACTGCTACCGCAGCCCCTTGCCGGAGCAGCTCGCGACCCGCCTCGCGCAGATCACTCCGACGAGCATCGACACGTTCTTCTTCACGAACTCGGGCGCCGAAGCCACGGAAGCGGCGGTCAAGCTGGCGCGCCACGCGACCGGCCGACCGAATGTGATCGTCGTGCAGGGCGGCTTCCACGGCCGCACGTACCTCACCATGGCGATGACCACGTCGAAGGTCGGCGTGCGGGCCGGCTACCAGCCGTTGCCGGCCGGCATCTTCGTCACGTCGTTCCCGCGTCCGTTCGCCTGGGGTGTCGACGAACCGACCGCCGTCGCACGCGCGCTCGCCGATCTTCGCCTCCTGCTCCACACGCAGACAGCGCCCGGTGAGACCGCCGCCTTCGTGATGGAACCGGTGCTCGGTGAAGGCGGGTATCTGCCCGCGCCCGTCGCGTTCGTGCGGGGCGTGGCCGAGATCTGCGCGGAGCACGGAATCCTCTTCGTTGCCGACGAGGTGCAGACCGGCTTCGCCCGCACCGGCCGGATGTTCGCGGTCGAGCACTTCGGTATCGAACCCGACGTCATGGTGATGGCGAAGGGCATCGCCTCCGGCTTCCCGATCGCGGCGATCGGCGCGCGGGCCGACCTGATGGCTCGCTGGAATCGCGGCGCGCACGGCGGCACCTACGGCGCGAACCCCATGGGCTGCGCGGCCGCGCTCG
>CAZLEC010000152.1:0-5964 GCA_964558245.1 uncultured Burkholderiales bacterium
CGTCGGGGTCAGGATCTTGGCCAGTGGCGCGGCTTTGTTGCCCAATTCGAAGTTGCTCACCGCCGCCCGGGCCGGCGGCGCGTTCGCGGTCGTCCGGTGCGCGCGGATGATGTCGTACGGCCGCATCGACTGTCGGCCGTGACTCGTGCGTGGCGCGCGATTACCGGCGCGGTATTTCCGCCGGCTCACGCTTCAGTTTGTCCGGCCTCGATGCCGAATTCATCGGTGCTCTGCCCCGGGGGTTGCCGCATCGTCACGTCGTCGACGCGCCGTGAGACGCCACGCCCGCGCGGTTGTTGGCGTTCGCATTCACGGTTACTCGGCGGTAAGGAGTCAATGTGCTCTCGAAGAGACGGATCGCAGTAGGTGCCGTGTTCGCCTTGGTGTCGGGCGTCATCGCCATCGCGGTGTTGCCGGCGTCGGCGGCCACGCCGATCTCGCTGGTCCTCCCTCAGGGGAACGCCTCTTCGATCTTGGGACATTCGTGCGGGGGTATTCAGGAGACTGCGTACGCGACCGGCTTCAGCTCCGGAGGGGGGTATCCGGTCGGGGCCGTGTACATGTCGACTCGATGCGGAGGGAGCGGCCGAGGCGGTGGCTACCACACGACGACGTATTCGGCCTGGGCCACCGTCACCTGGGACTTCAGTGGCGCGGTGCTCTCCGACGCCGAGCTCTCGAGCGCCCCTGCGGTCAACGCCACCTTCTCGGCAACGGATCAGTTCGGTAACACGATCTACAACCAGTCGAACAGCGCGTTCTTGCTCCTCGCTCCCGGTTTCGTTCCCGCCCCGCGGGTGACGTCGATGTCGGTGACCTCCGGACCCGCGGCGGGCGGGACGAGCGTGACGATTGCGGGCGCCGCGTTCTCCGGCGCCACCGCGGTTCGGTTCGGCGCCGCGCCCGCCGCACGCGTCACGATCAACAGCGCCACGTCGATCACGGCCGTGTCGCCGCGCGCGGCGGCGGGCACGGTCGACGTCACCGTCACCTCCGCGGGCGGAACGAGCGCCACCAGCGCGGCCGATCAGTTCACGTTCGTCGCGGCGCCCGTGGTCTCGGCGATCAGCCCGAACCGCGGCAGCATTCTCGGCGGCACCGCAGTCACCATCACCGGCGCTCACCTGCTCGACGCCACCGCCGTGCGGTTCGGCGGGACGGCCGCCGGATTCTGGGTCGACGACGACACGTCGATCACGGCGTATGCGCCACCCGGGGAGTCAACCGAGAAGGTCGACGTCACTGTGACAACCGTCGGCGGAACCTCTGCACGCAGCGCGGCCGACCGGTTCGCGTACACGCCTGTTCCCGCACCCGCGGTAACCGGCGTGAGCCCGAGCTCCGGCCTCGACGTCGGGGCCGACACCGTGACCATCACCGGCTCCGGGTTCACCAATGCGTACGAGGTCGACTTCGGCGGGGTCGCCGCGCCGTTCACGATCAACGACGACTCGTCGATCACGGCGTACACGCCGGGTGGAGCCGACGGGCCCGTCGACGTCACGGTCATCTCCGCCGGAGGTATCAGCGCGATGACTTCGGCCGACCAGTACACCTACGTGCCGTAAGCGCTTTCGCCACTCGCCGCGCTCATGCCGGTGCGACGATCCCAGCGGTACGGTTGGCCGCATGGCCGAGGATCGTTCGTACTGGCGGAGCGAAGCCGAGGACGACGCGATGCAGGACGCGCATGGCTTCGTCTGGAAGGGGATGCTCGACACCATCGACGTCGACCTGACCGGAAAGCGGGTCCTGGATGCGGGGTGCAACCGCGGCGGCTTCTTGCGCCTCGCGAGCGACACGTGCGGGATCGCCGAGGGCTGCGGCTACGACCCCGCGTCGGGCGCGATCGACGATGCGCGTCATCTCGCCGGGACGCGACCGTTGCGCTTCGAGGTTGCCGACTCGGTGCCGGCCGGTTGGGGAAGCTTCGATGCTGCGTTCAGTCACGAGGTCCTCTACCTGATCCACGACCTGCCCGCGCACGCCGGTGCGATCTTCGGGGCGTTGGCGCCGGGCGGCTCGTACTACGCCGTGATGGGCGTGCACACCGGAAGCCCGCTGATGGCCGACTGGCACCGTGCCCACGTGGAGGAGTTGCGGCTCCCGAAGCTCTACGACATCGACGAGGTGGCCGGCGTGTTCGGCGCGGCCGGGTTCGAGGTTGCCGGCACGCGCTTGAGGATCGGTTTCGTGCCCGCGTCGGGTCATGACAGCACCGATCGCGCCACGTGTTCGCCGGACACCCGCGCCCCGGAGCTCCTGCGGTGGATCGAGTACTACAACGACCACAAGCTCCTCTTGCGATGCACGCGGCCGTCGCTCCACGGCTGAAGCCGCAACGCGCCCGTGCGAGAGGGGATCACGCAAATGGCCGATGACGCGCAATCGAACAAGGTCGTGGTCCAGCGGTTCATCCGCGACGGACGTGATCGCGAGACCGGCCGGTGGGACATGCAGGTCATCGGCGAAGTGTTCGACGTCGATCGGTACTTCTCGCACAGTTGGGGCGGCGACCTGGCCGAGACCGGGCGGCGGATGGCGCGGTACTTCTCGGCGTTCGAGTTCCTCGAGTTGTTGAACGACGACTTCGTCGCGGAGCACGACTTCGTGGTCCACCGCTCGTCGGCGCGTGTGCGTCATGTCGGTGAGATCTTCGGGGTCGCGGCGACCAACCGCGTGATCACCGTGCACACCGTCGAGATGTGGCGACTCGCGAACGGCAAGATCATCGAGCACTGGGGCGGCGCCGGCGACGGCCGAAACCTCTACGAGCACATCACCGCCGACGAGTAGCCGCCCCGATGGCTTCATCTGATGAAGCGTCTGGGCTGCCGTGGTGTGTTCGATGGCTTCATCTGATGAAGCGGTTTGGGTGCGCCGCGTTACTTGCGGGGCGAGCGGCGCTCGACGAGACCTTTGTGGCCGGTGAGCTTCATGCCGGTGAGCGTGCGCTCGGCGTGGCGCATGCGCCAGGCCAGCATGCGCTGTGCGTAGTCGAGCACCGTCGCCGCGTACGCAGGGTCGCCGGCCCGGTTGACGATCTGCGCGGGATCACTGCGAAGGTCGAAGAAGATCGGCGGCATCGTCGGGTGACCGGAGAAGTGCACGTACTTCCCGTGGTCGTCGCGCAGCACGGCGAGTGAGCACTCCTCGAGCGTGAGGCCGAACGCACCTTCGAACATCGCGCCGTCGGGGTCGCGGAAGTCGAACTCGGAGTGCACCTCGTTGCGCCAGTCGTCGGGCGTGTCGCCCTCGAGCCAGGGGGTGAGCGGGCGGCCGTCGCACTGCAGCGGCACCTCGGCGTCGAGGAGCTCGGCGATGGTCGGAAGCACGTCGACGTGCTCGGTGAAAGCGGCGACCACGCGCCCGCGCGTCGCGTCGAACCGCTCGCGCGGGTCGCGCACGATCAGCGGCACGTGGAAGGTCTGGTCGAACCAGCCGAGTTTGTGCAGGATCCAGTGGTCTCCGAGCGTCTCGCCGTGATCGGAAGTGAGCACCACCAGCGTGCGCGATGCGAGGCCGGTCTCGTCGAGCGCGTCGAGGACGCGGCCGATCTGATCGTCGACCTCGGACATCATCCCGTAGTAGGTCGCCTGCAGCTCTCGCTGTTCCTGCGGATCGTCGGGCGACGCGATGAACGGATGGTTGATCATCACGTCGAGGAGCGGGTGCTGCGCGCCTTCTTCGGCTCGGCTCGCGGCGCGCACCGGAGCGGGCGCCGTTGCCGGGTCGTACATCGTGTCGTAGGGCGCCGGCGCGAGGAACGGTGGGTGGGGCCGGAGATAGGAGACGTGCGCGAACCACGGCGATCCGGCTGCCGACCGGTCGTCGACGAAGTCGAGCAGCCGGTCGGTGAGGTACACGGTCTGTGTGTGCTCGGCGTCGTACTGCGTGCGCCCGTGGGTGCCGGCGGCGGGACGATCCACGAACTCGCGCCAGTTGTCGGGCACGTCGACTCCGGCCGCACGCATCCAGTCGAGCCACGCCGCCGGGTTGCCTTCCGGGAGGTAGCCGACCGCGTCGAAGCCGGGAAGCACCCCCTCGTAGGTGCGCAGGCGCGGGTCGTCGGGCGCGACGGTGCGGGGGTCGACGCTGGTGTCGGTGTAACCGAACAGCGCCGGTTCGTAGCCCTGGGCGCGGGCCACGAGCGCGACGTTGGTGTGGCGGGCGTCGAGCGGCGTGCCGTTCAGGACCGACCGGTGATTCATGAGGTACATGCCGGTGTAGAGCGACGCCCGGCTCGGCCCGCAGGGCGCGGCCTGCGCGAAGTGGCGCCGGAACGACACGCCGCCGGCCGCGAGCCGGTCGAGGTTCGGCGTGCACACGACGGGATGGCCGGCACTCCCCAGGCAGTCGCCGCGCCACTGGTCGACGGTCACGAACAGCACGTTCAGGCCGGGCGTGGGGCCGGTGGTCACGGCGAGCACGCTAATGCCGGCCCGGCGGTTAACCCGACCGCGAGCGTCGGGAATCGCACGGCCGGCGGCGCTGTTGGTGTGGTGTTACTCAAGTTCCCTGACCAACGACTGGGCAAGAGATGACCGACTTCGAAACGACTGGCGACACCTCTCAACTGGACGCGGCTCCGTTGGGCTCCGGTGAGTTCGACACGCGCGCCGACCTCCTTCCGATGCTCCCGCTCACGCAGGGCGTCGTCTTCCCGCAGATGGTCGTGACGATCGCGCTCGAGACCGACGAGGCCAAGCGCGCCGGCGCGGCGGCCGAGCAGGCCGGCCGCCGGCTCGTGCTCGTGCCGCGCATCGACGGCCGCTACGCCAAGGTCGGAACGATCGCGCAGATCGAGAACGCCGGTGAGCTGCCGAACGGCACTCTCGCGCTCGTGATCCGGGGCGTGAGCCGGGCCCGCGTTGGGACCGGTTCCGTCGGCAACGAGGGAGCCCTGCACGTGCAGGTCGAGCCGGTCGACGATCCGGAGCCGACCGAACGCGCCGAGGAGCTGGCACGCGAGTACCGCGCCGTGGTCGAGACGATCCTCGAGCACCGCGGCGCCCGACGCGTGGGCGACATCCTCGCGAGCGTCGACACGCCCGGTCAGCTGGCCGACATGGCCGCGTACGCACCCGATCTCGAGCTGGCGCAGCGCGTCGAGTTGCTCGAGACGGTCGACGTCGAGGCTCGCCTCGAGCTGGCGTTGTCATGGGCGCGTGAGACCCTGGCCGCGCTGGAGCTCAAGGACCGCATCCGCAACGAGGTGACCGAAGGCATCGACCAGCAGCAGCGCGAGATGCTGCTGCGCCGCCAGATGGACGCCATCCGCAAGGAGCTGGGCGAGAGCGACGATGACGCGGCCGCGGAGTACCGCGCCCGGGCCGACGCGCTCGACCTGCCCGATAAGGTTCGCGCCGCGGTCAACAAGGAGCTCGACAAGTTCGAGCGTATGGGTGCGCAGAATCCCGAGCAGGCTTGGGTGCGCAACTGGCTCGACGCGGTGCTCGACATCCCGTGGGGCACGTACGTCACCGAAGACGCCGACCTCGAGGCCGCGCGTGCCGTATTGGACGCCGACCACGACGGACTCGACGACGTGAAGGAACGCATCCTCGAATTCCTGGCCGTGCGCGTGTTGCGTCGCGACCGGGGTCTGGGTACGGCGGCCAGCGGCCGCGGCTCCGGTGCGATCCTCGGGTTGGTCGGGCCTCCGGGCGTCGGCAAGACGTCGTTGGGCGAGTCGGTCGCGCGCGCGCTGGGCCGGCCGTTCGTGCGCATCGCCGTGGGTGGCGTTCGTGACGAGGCGGAGATCCGCGGGCACCGGCGTACCTACGTCGGCGCGCGCGCCGGACGCATCGTGACCGCGTTGACCGAGGCGAAGGCGATGAACCCCGTCGTGCTGATCGACGAGGTCGACAAGTTGCAGGCCGGTGGTTGGAGCGGCGATCCGTCGTCGGCGCTGCTCGAGGTCTTGGACCCCGCGCAGAACCACACGTTCCGTGATCACTACCT
>CAZLEC010000152.1:6064-9001 GCA_964558245.1 uncultured Burkholderiales bacterium
ATGGAGCTCGTGCAGCTCGACGGCTACACCGAAGACGAGAAGGTCGCGATCGCCAAGCACCACCTGTTCCCGCGGCAACGCGAGAAGGCGGGCCTGCGCGACGACGAGCTGGAGATCACCGACTCCGCGTTGCACGCGCTTGTTGCCGGTTGGACCCGAGAGGCAGGGGTTCGGAACCTCGAGCGTCAGATCGGCAAGATCACGCGCAAGGCCGCGCGCAAGGTCGCGGTCGGTGAGACGGCGACCGTGGTGGTCGACGACGACACGATCAACGACTACGTCGGACGCCCGCGCTTCCACGCGGAAGATGCGACCCGTGCACCGGTGCCCGGTCTGGCGACCGGTCTCGCGGTCACGGGCGCGGGTGGCGACGTGCTCACGATCGAGGTCACGGCGATGGACGGCGAGCCCGGTCTGCAAGTGACCGGACAGCTGGGCGACGTGATGTCGGAGTCGGCGCAGATCGCGCTGTCGTTCGTGCGGGCGAACGCCGAGGAGCTCGGAGTGCCTGCGGGCGCGTTCGATCACCGGCGCTTCCACCTGCACGTGCCGTCGGGTGCGGTGCCGAAGGACGGTCCTTCGGCCGGCATCACGATGACGACCGCGCTGGCGTCGTTGGTGACGGGCCGACCGGTGAAGCCCGGCGTGGGCATGACCGGCGAAGTCACATTGCAGGGTCGGGTGCTGCCGATCGGCGGGCTGAAGCAGAAGGTGCTCGCGGCGCACCGCGCCGGGCTCACCGACGTCGTGCTCCCGATCGACAACGAGCCCGACCTCGACGACGTGCCCGAAGTGGTTCGTGCGGCGATGCACTTCCACCCCGTGCGCAACGTGCGCGAGGTGTTGGAGCTGGCGCTGACCTGACGGCCATGGTGATGCGTCTGTGAACCACACGACGTGTGGGTCACAGACGCATCGGGCCGATAGCTTCTGCGGGCGTGGGAGGGTTGCTCGAGGGCAAGGTCGCGATCGTCACCGGCGGTGGTGGTGGCATCGGCCGCGGGATCTCCGAGCGTTTCGCGCGTGAGGGCGCGGCCGTGGTGATCGCGGAGATCGACGGCGACCGGGCCCGGGCCGCGCAGCTGGCGGTCACCGGCGACGGCGGTCGCGCGGTCACCGTCGTCGCCGACGTCCGTGAGACCGGTGTCGCCGAGGCCCTCGTCACGACCGCGCGCGACGAGTTCGGGCGGGTCGACGTGCTCGTCAACAACGTCGGCCACTTCGGCGGCGCGCGCAAGGCGTTCCACGAGCAGTCCGACGCCGAGTGGGACGAGCTCTACAAGGTCAATCTCGGCCACGTGCTCGCGTGCACGAGAGCCGTCTTGCCGGTCCTCGTCGACCAGGCCGACGGCGGCAGCATCGTGAACGTCTCGACGATCGAGGCGTTCCGCGCGATCCCGACCCGCGCGGTGTACTCCGCGTTCAAGGCGGCGATCACCGGCCTCACGCGCAGCTTGGCGGTCGAGTACGGGCGCTACCGCATTCGCGTCAACGCGATCGCCCCCGACGTCACCGAGACCTTGCAAGTGCCGTACTCGCGCTGGGTGACCGCGGAAGACGAACACATGATTCCCGCCTGGGTGCCGGCCGGCCGGTTCGGAACCCCCGACGACACCGCGGGCGTCGCGCTGTTCCTGGCGTCCGACCTGTCGGCGTTCGTGACGGGCACCACTGTGCACGCCGACGGCGGCACGCTCGCGGCGAGCGGATGGTTCCCGACCGCAGAAGGAGGCTGGACCAACCGTCCCCGCCGCCCGTAACTACTGCGGCTACGAGCTCCGGCCTGCGGGCATTCATGACGTCTCGCTTCGCGGTGCCTCCGTTCGAAGTGGACGTCGCAACCGGTAGAGCGTCTGCTGCTCCCCGAACTCCTCGAACTGTTCGGAGGCTGTCATTCCGAGCCGTTCGAGGAGCCGGCGCGACGGTTCGTTGGCCGTTTGGGTGACGGCGATCAGCTCGTCGATCCCCTCGGCGCGGAACGCGTGGTCGACGACGCCGCGCACGGCCTCGGAGGCGAAGCCCTGCTTCCAAGATGAAGGCAGGAACTGGTAGGAGACCTCAGTGCCCCCATGACCAGGGTGAAGCAGAACCAAGCCGATGGATTCGTCGGTGTCGCGCCGCTCGGCGACGAAGAGCCCGTCGGGACGAGAGATGTTCACCTCGGCAAGCAGTGTCGCGTTCGCGACGTCCAGCGCCCCGCCGAGATATCTCCGCACGTTCTCGTCGGTCCGCAACGCGACGAGCAGGGGCTCGTCGCCGTTTCCGGGTTCGCGAAGCGTCAGGCGCTCGGTCGTCAGCCGGCGGGTGCTCAATCGTCCGTCGAAGTCGAACTCGAACTCGAACTGGGCTACGCGATCGAGATCGGGAGGTTCGCGAGGCCGCGAAGGACGATGCGGCCGTTCCACTCGGGATGATCCGTCGCGAGCTCGACGGCCGGGAAGCGGCGTACGAGCGTGCCGATCGCAACGCGCGCTTCGAGGCGCGCGAGGTGCGCACCGAGGCACGAGTGGAACCCGCCGCCGAACGCGACGTGCTGATTCGAGTCGGCGCGGCGCAGATCGAGCCGATCCGCGGTGTCGCCCCATCTCGCCGGATCGCGGTTCGCCGAACCGAGACAGGTCATCATGATCGTGCCGGGCTCCACGACGCGGTCGCCGACCTCGTACGGCTCGAGGTTCACGCGCCGGCTCATCTGCACCGGGCCGTCGAAGCGCAGCAGCTCGTCGGGAAGATTCGCGTCGAGCGCGGGATCTGCTTGCAACAGCTCGAGCTGTGAGCGGTCGCGAAGCAGCGCGAGCGTGCCGTTGCCGATCAGGTTCACGGTGGTCTCGTGGCCGGCGATGTAGAGCAGCATCACCTGCTCGTTTAGCTCCTCGGGGCTCAGCCGGTCGCCTTCGTCTTCGGCCGCGATCAACGCGGTGAGGAGATCGTTGGCGG
>CAZLEC010000153.1:0-8946 GCA_964558245.1 uncultured Burkholderiales bacterium
CGGGCGACAGCGGCTACTCGAGCAACGGCTACGCGAACGACGGGTTCGCGGCCGGCTTCAGCGGCGGCGGTTGGCGCCCCAACGTGAAGTCGTTCCACATCGAACGCGCCGCGCACGACTTCCTCATCACGCTGGTGTTCGACAAGCTGTTCGAACGTTTTCCGTCCTTGCGCGTCGCGTCGGTCGAGAACGGCGCCGACTTCCTGCGCGACCTGTTCAAGAAGCTCGACTCGACGGCCCACAAGATGCCGGGCTACTTCACCGAGGATCCCGGCGAGATCTTCCGTCGCAACATCTGGATCAACCCGTTCTGGGAAGACGACGTGCACGAGGTCGTGCAGCACATGGGCGCCGACCGCGTGATCTTCGGATCCGACTGGCCCCACATCGAAGGCATGCCGCGCCCGCTCGACTACGCCGCCGAGCTCAAAGCCTTCGACGACGAGACGCAGCGCAAGATCCTGCGCGACAACGCACGCGAGCTGAACACGCTTCGTCCCGCCTGAGGTCGTTGCGATGGCCGATGCCGCGACGATTGCCTCGCTCGCGACCGCGGGCGGAACGCTCGTGCTCGCCATCGCGACGTTCTCGGCGACGCGGTCGGCGAACCACTCCGCGCGTATCGCGGAACGGGCGCTCGATCTCAACCTGCGACCGGTACTGATCCCGGCACACGAGTGGGAGCCGTCGGAGCGCATCACCTTCCACGACCAGATCTTCGAGCTCCGCAGCGGCTTCGCAGCGGTCGAGGAGCGGGACGGCAACCTCTACTTCGCCGCGCAGCTCCGCAACGTCGGCGCCGGGATCGGCGTGCTGACGTCGTGGAAATTGAAGGCCGACCCCACCCTGCCGACGCCTTCGGACGTGACCAAGACGCCCGATCCCACCCACTACGTCGCTCAGCAGCGGAGCCTGTACGTGCCGGCCGGCGACGTGGGGTACTGGCAAGGCGCGATTCGCGCGGGCGACACCGATCGCGGCGACGCCGACGCGCTTCGACGCGCGATCGCCGCGGGCGGCCGCATCGCGCTCTTCCTGAGGTACGCCGATCAGGACGGCGGCCACGACACGATCACCCGCTACTCGATCACCCCGGACGAGAACGGCGACTGGCTCTTCACGATCGCCCGGCACTGGACGCTCTGACTCATTGCTGCTCCCACAGTCGGCGTAACCACGCGACCGTGACCTCGCCCTGCGCGCGTTGGAACGGCCGCAATGTCGGCAAGCCGGGTGGATCGGGCAGACGGCCGCGCTCGACGAAGTAGCCGGCCGTCGCCGCGACGAGCGGCACGACGTCGCGGACGGGGAGGTGGTCGAGGCCGGCCCGCCGGAGTACTGCCTCCGGCGCACCGCCGCCTTCGAGCTCGATCGAGGGCAGCATCACCAACAGTTCGAACCAGGGGGCGCCGGTGCAGGTACTCGTCCAGTCGACGAACGTGACCCGGCCGTCCTCGGTGAGCAACACGTTGTCACTGCGCACGTCTCCGTGAATGAGACCGTCGCCGCGAGTCACATCTTCCCAACGCGCTTCGACCGCGGCGAGGTCGTCGAGACGTTGCGCGCACCACTCGTCCATCGGCGTATCGCGCGCCCCGGCGGCGAGCGTGCGCCAACCCGTGAACATGGCGCCGTATTGCTGGGCGACCGTTCGAAGCGGCGCTCGCGGCGCCAACTCCCCCAGCGCGCGTATCGCTGCGAGCACACAATCCAGCTCGTCGGCCTGCCACGGCGTCGCCGGAAGGCGGCCCGGGATCTCTTCGAACACGAGCGCGATCCATTCGCCGTCATCGATCGTGTGCAGCAGCGCGGGCGCGGGCGCGTCGGCGGGCAGGCGCTCGGCGATCCGCGCCTCGCGACGCATCATCGCGGGCGTATCCGGATTCTGTGCGGGCGACACCGCTTTGATGAACACGCGCCGTCCGTCGGCAAGACCGCAGCGCGCCGCGAGCGACGGTCCGTACCCGCCGCGCTGGCCGACGGCCTCGACCACCGGGCTGCCGAGCTCGCCCTCGATCTCGGCCCGCAACGCTTCCGGGAGCTCGGGCCACTGCAACCGGTGACCGGGCGCGTTCATCGATAAATGGTGCCCGAGGCGGCGCGGCTGCGCGCTCGAATTACAGCGACGCGAAGTAGAGATCGGCGACGCGGGCGCGCTGGTAGCCCTGGTAGCCGAGCAACAGGTCGTTCACCTTGGCCCGGCGCAGGAAGAGGTGCGCGTCGCAGTCCCACGTGTAGCCCACGCCGCCGTGGATCTGGATGCACTCTGCGGTGACGTAGTTGGCGGCGTGCGCGGCGTACGCCTTGGCCGACGCGGCCGCGATCTCACGGTCGGGGGCCTCCACATCCGACGCCCACGCCGCGTAGTGCACACCGACGCGCGCGAGCTCGATCTCGCGCAGCATGTCGACGGCCTTGTGCCGGGTCACCTGGAACTTCGAGAGCGGCTTGCCGAACACTTCGCGGGCCTGCGCGTAGTCGAGCGCGCTCTGGTTCGCGGCCTCGCTCACGCCGATGAGCTCGGCGCCGATGAGCACGCACGCGTCGTCGACGATGCGGCGCCAGATGTCGGCGTGGTCACCGGGCGGGCCCACGAGCGTGGCGCGGGTCTCGGAGAACTCCATGCGGGCGAACTTGCGGGTGACGTCGAGGCTCGCGACCGGCTCCGCGTTGTCGGGCCGCTCGACCAGGAAGGTCTGGAGCCCTTCACGCGTGCGCGCGGGCACGAGCAGCCAGTCGGCCGAGAGCCCGTCGGGCACCATCGGCTTCACGCCGTCGAGCTTGTAGCGAGTTCCCCGCCCGGCGGCGCGTACGTGGACGCGCTCGATCGGGTCGCCGTACCCGGCTTCGTCGAGCGCGACCGTTCCCCGTTGCGTGCCGGCGGCGAGCGCGGCGAGCTGATCGTCGAGCCCGAGAGCGCGCGCCGCGAGCGTCGCCAGGATCGCGGAGGAGAAGAACGGGCCCGGGAACACCGCGCGACCCATCTCCTCCTGCACGACGACCGCGTCGACGAGGCCGAGACCGAGACCGCCCGCCGACTCCGGCACCAGCAACGCCGTCCAGCCGAGCTCCACGATCTTGTGCCAGATCTCGGGCGTCACGCCGGTGTCGTCGTGCTCGGCCATCTGCCGCACGTACGACATCGGCGCCTCGGCGCCCATGAAGGCGCGCACCGCGTCGCGCAGCGCCAGTTGCTCGGGAGAGAACACGAAGTCCATCGCCCCGGGACGCTAGCGGCGACCTGACGGTAATGTCAGGTTCGTGGATTTCGCATGGTCGCCCGCAGACGTCGCCTTCAAGGAGGAGCTCGAAGCGTTCCTCGACAAGGAGATGCCGCCCTTCGTCGAGCAATGGTCCGACAACGAGGACGCGGAGGCGTCGCGCGGCGTCATGGGCGTCATGGACAAGCGCAAGGCGTGGCAGAACAAGCTCAACGAAGGCCGCTGGGCGGCGATCCTGTGGCCCGAGGAGTGGGGCGGGCGCGCCGCGACCACCGCGCAGCAGGTGATCTACACCCAGGTGATGGCGAAGTACCGCTCGACCGGCATCTTCAACGCCAACGGCATCGTGCAGATCGGCCCGTCGATCATCTCGTGGGGCACCGAAGACCAGAAGGCGCGCTGGCTGCCCGGCATCCTCGACGCGTCGGAGCACTGGTGCCAGGGATTCTCCGAGCCCCAGGCCGGCTCCGACCTCGCCAACCTGCGCACCACCGCGATCCGCTCCGACGACGGTTCGCACTACGTCGTGAACGGTCAGAAGACCTGGATCTCCTCCGCGCAGATCGCGAAGTGGGGTCTGTTCCTCATGCGCACCGACCCCACCGCGATCGAGCGGGGCCGCAAGCACGAAGGCATCACCACGTTCATCGTCGACATGGAGCTCCCCGGCATCGACATCCGCCCGATCCGCGAGATCACGGGCGATTCGCTCTTCTGTGAGGTGTTCTTCGACGACGTGAAGATCCCGGTCGGCGACCGTCTGGGCGACGAAGGCAACGGCTGGCTCGTCTCGATGGGCGCGCTCGGGCAGGAGAGGGTCGGCAGCGCGGGTCAGGCGATCTCGATGGCCCAGGACCTGCGAACGCTACTCCAGACCGCGAAGGCCGAGAACCCCGACGCGCTGCGCGACCCCGCGATCCGCGAACGCGTCGCGGAGCTGCACATGCAGATCGACTTCACGCGCCTGCTGATCGCGCGTGCGCTCTCGAAGGTGCTGAAGGGGGAGAAGGGCTGGCCCGAGGTGCCGCTGGCGAAGCTCCAATGGGGCTACATCTCGCTGTGGCTGGCGGAGCTGGCGCTCGACATCCTCGGCCCGACGGGCGCATTGCTCAAGGGCGCGCCCGGCGCCGTCGACGGCGGCATGTGGGCCCGCAACTACGTGTGGCAGCGATACACGACGATCGGCGCGGGCCCCACCGAGGTCCAGAAGAACATCATCGCCGACCGCGCCCTCAAACTCGAACGCTGACCCATCCACACCCCGCGTCGCCAACCGCTTCATCACATGAAGCGGTCGAACACGCCCACGCTGCACAACTGCTTCATCACATGAAGCGGGCTGGTGAGAAGGGGGTGAGGTCGAGGTCGAACCTCGGCTTCGCCGCAAGGACCTGATCGGCGACGAGCGCCCCGGAGATCGGGCCGAGCAACAGCCCGTTGGCGCCGTGACCCGTGGCGACGAACACGTTGGCGACTCCGGGGAGCGGGCCGAGCACGGGTACGTCGTCGATGCTCGTCGGGCGCAGGCCCACGCGGACCTCGCCGAGCGTCGCGGCCGCGAGGCCGGGCATCACGCGCAGCGCCTCCCGCATGATCTCGTGCACGCCTCCGGCAGTGACCTCGGGCGCGAAGCCGGCGTCTTCGACCGTGGCGCCGACGGCGACCCGATGATCGGCCCACGGGACCATGTAGTGGCCATACACCTGCTGGACGATCGGCCAGGTCGCGGTGTCGTGATCGGCCACACCCAGGTGCGCGATCTGGCCGCGCACCGGACCGACCGGCAGCTGCACTCCCAGCTGCTTCCCGAGCCGGCGCGTCCAGGCCCCGCCCGCGATCACGACGGCCGGGGCGTGCACCTCGCGTCCGTCGACCAGCACCGTCGCCGGCGAGCCCGCGCGCACCTCGTCGACCGAAGAGGCCTGCACCTCCACGCCGTGCTGCTCCGCGGCCCGCCGGAGCGCAGCGCACATCGAGCGACCGTCGACGCGCGCTGCGCGCGGATGATGCAACGCGCGCACGACCGTTCCGAGCACGGGCACCATCTCGCGCGCGTCGTCGGCGCTGATCTCGGTCGCGCCGGTCGCGCGTTCGGCAACCCACTCCCACGCGGAGAGGTCGCTGTCGCGAGTGGCCAGCTGCAAGATGCCGCACCGTGCCCACCCGGTGTCGGGACCCAGCTGCGGCAACAGGAGGTCGTAATGGCGGCCGGCCGCCAGCACCAGCTCGATCCATCCGGGGTCGTCTCGCTTCGCGGTCTCCGGCGAGAGGATGCCGGCGCCGGCGTCGGTGGCCCGACCGGCATCGGCACGGTCGACGAGCAACGCGCGCGCGCCCGAGCGCCCGAGCTCGTACGCCGCGGCCGTGCCGACGATGCCTCCCCCCACGACGATCACATCGAACGAGCTCACGACCTCTCCTCCGTCACGAGTCGGCGCTCCATGATCGACTGCCGCCGGACAACCGCCGCAACCGGGTGCCGGCCCGCCCCCGGGCCGGTTCGGGCCGTGGCGACTACGGTGCGGGAGTGGTCGTGGGTCGGAGCCGGCGGGGAGCTGCCGACCGGACCTGAAGGAAGCGGGGTGTCATGTTCGAAGAGGCAGGCGAATCCACCGACACGGTCGTCGACGCGGTCGTCCGCGCGAGTCGTGCCCTCGTGGGCATCACCGCACGAGCGCTCGCATCGGTCAGCGACGAAGTCACCCTTCCGCAGCTTCGCACGCTCGTGGTGCTCTCGCTCCAAGGACCACAGACGGTGAGCGCGCTCGCCGAGCGCCTCGACGTGCACGCGTCGACCATGACCCGCATGTGCAACCGCCTCGTCGCGCGCGGCCTCGTGGTGCGCACACCGTCGGCCGTCGATCGTCGCGAGGTCGTGATCGAGCTCACCCCGCCGGGCCAAGGGCTCGTCGACGAGGTCATGGACCGACGCCGCCGCGACATCGATGCGGTGGTTCGTCGCATGCCCACCGAGGATCGCGAGCGCATCGTCGCCACGCTCGATCTCTTCTCGCAGGCTGCCGACGGAGGCGACCTCGGCGAGGATCCCGTGCCCGGAGTCCCGTCGATCGTTCCGATCCCGCACGCCCGCGCCTAGGAGCTCACGAGCTCGGACATCGTGCGCAACGTGTCGAGATCGCCGTTGAGGACGATGGTCGTGACCGGGCTCTCCTCCCACGCCTGCAACCGATCGCGAATGCGCTCCTTGGAGCCCACCAGCGAGATCTCGTCGGCGAACTCGGTCGGGACGAGGGGGATCGCCTCGTCGCGCTTGCCTTCGAAGAACAGCTCCTGGATCCGTCGCGCCTCGGCCTCGAACCCCATGCGGCTCATCAGCTCCATGTGAAAGTTGCGATCGCGCGCGCCCATGCCGCCGATGTAGAACGCGAGCGCGGCCTTGGTGGGCAGCAAGCCGACCTCCACGTCGTCGGTGATCGCGCAACCCATCACCGTCACACAGATCTCGAAGCCGGGACGCGCCGCTCGCAGCGAATCGGAGTACACCTCCGGCCGGAACGGCGAGTAATACAACGGAAGCCATCCGTCGGCGATCTCGGCGGCGAGCGCGACGTTCTTCGGGCCCTCGGCGCCCAACAGGATCGGCAGATCGGCGCGCAGTGGGTGCGTGATCGAACGCAGTGGCTTGCCGAGCCCCCACGAGTTGGGCCCGTCGTAGGGCAACCGGTAGTGCTCCCCCGCGAACGCGACCGGTTCGTCGCGCCGCAGCACCTGCCGGACGATGTCGACGTACTCGCGCGTGCGCGCGAGCGGCTTGCCGAACGGTTGGCCGTACCAACCCTCGACCACCTGCGGACCGGACACACCGAGGCCGAGGCTGAAGCGGCCGTTCGACAGGTGATCGAGCGTGAGCGCGTGCATCGCGCACGACGCGGGCGTGCGCGCGGAGAGCTGCACGATTCCGGTGCACAGCCGGATGCGCTCGGTGTGCGCGCCGATCCAGGCGAGCGGCGTGAACGCGTCGGAGCCCCACGCCTCCGCCGTCCACACCGAGTCGAAGCCGAGTCGCTCCGCCTCCTGCGCGAGCGTGACCGCGAACGGGTTGGGCTGCGCACCCCAGTAGCCGAGTTGCAAACCGAGCTTCATCCGACGGGTCTAGACCACGTGCGCGTCGGCGGTCCAGCCACGGCATGCACGAACGGTCGGGCCGAGGCAAGACTGCGCTCATGACCCAGCAGTTCGAAGGAGTGATCGGTCGCGACTGGCGCGAGTCGACGCCGTGGTGGCCGCCCGAGCCGACGCCGCCGGTGAACGCGCCCAACGTCTTGCTGATCGTGCTCGACGACGTCGGGTACGCCCAGCTCGGCTGCTACGGATCCGACATCTCGACCCCGACCATCGACGCGCTGGCTGCCGACGGCGTTCGCCTCGCGAACTTCCACACCACCGCGCTGTGCTCGCCGACGCGGTCGTGCCTGCTCACGGGCCGCAATCATCACCGCAACGGCATGGCCCGGGTGGCCGATCTCGCCGTGGGCTTCCCGGGCTACTGGGGCATGATCCCCCGCGAGAACGGCTTCTTGCCGGAGATCCTCCGCAACCACGGCTACGCGACGTACGCGGTCGGGAAGTGGCACCTCACACCCGAAGACGAAGTGAACATGGCCGGATCGCGCTCGAGCTGGCCGCTGGGCCGGGGCTTCGACCGTTGGTACGGCTTCCACGGCGGCGAGACGCACCAGTTCGCGCCGGCGCTCTATCACGACAATCACGCAGTGCTCGCGCCCGGCACCTACGAGGACGGCTACCACCTCAGCGCCGACCTCGCCGACCGCGCGATCGAGTTCATCTCCGATCTCCGAGCCGTCGACGACGAGCAGCCCTTCTTCTGCTACTTCGCGACGGGCGCGTGTCACTCGCCTCATCACGCGCACGCCGATTGGATCGCGCGCTACCGCGGCCAGTTCGACATCGGTTGGGACGCGTGGCGAGACGCGATCTTCAGGCGGCAACTCGACAGCGGCCTCCTCCCGCCCGGCACCGAGCTCACTCCCCGACCGCACTGGGTGCCGGCGTGGGACCAGCTCGACCCGGAGGACCAAAAGGTTGCCGCGCGGTTCATGGAGTGCTTCGCGGCGTACCTCTCGTTCACCGACGCGCAGATCGGCCGCCTGCTCGAGTACCTCGAGGAAGCGGGCGACCTCGACAACACGCTGATCGTGCTGTGCTCCGACAACGGCGCCAGCTCCGAAGGCGGGGCGCGTGGTTCCATCAACGACGCCCGTCCCTACAACGGCGCGGCCACCGGGCGCCGCGAGCTACGGGAACGCATCGACGAGCTCGGCGGCCCGAGCACGCACAACAACTATCCGTGGGGCTGGACGATGGCCGGCAACACGCCCTTCAAGCGGTGGAAGCGCGAGGTTCACGAAGGGGGCGTGGCGGATCCGTGCATCGTGCGGCTCCCGGGCACCGCCGGCGCGGACGCCAAGGGCGTTCGGCACCAGTTCGCGCACGCGATCGACATCCTCCCGACCGTGCTCGAGCTCGTCGGCATCGAGCCGCCCGACGCGATCGACGGCGTCGCGCAGTCTCCCATCGACGGCACGAGCTTCCTCTACGCGCTCTCCGAGGCCGACGCGCCCGGCCGGCACGCCACGCAGTACTTCGAGATGCTCGGCTCGCGCGCGATCTACCACGACGGGTGGAAGTCGGTGACGTTCCACGCGCTCGGCAACATCTACGACGACGGCCTCGACGCCGACGC
>CAZLEC010000154.1:0-8924 GCA_964558245.1 uncultured Burkholderiales bacterium
GTCGATGGTCGGGTATTCGACACCTACGAGGGTGTGGCCATCGGGCGTGATTGCCATCGTGTTGAACGGCGCCGCGCGCGAAACGCGGATCGCAGGACGGCTGGTGTGCGAGGCAAGGTCGATCGGGGTAACACCGCCGAGGCCGTCGACGTAGGCGGTCCGTCCGTTGGGAGTGATCGCAATGGGCCCGGCGGCTCCGCCGTCACGGATCATCGGTCCAACGTGTTGGGTGCTCACGACGATCGGGAAGACACCACTCGACTTGGGGGTGGTGTCCGAGACGTACGCGGTGCGGCCGTCGGGCGTGATGGCGATACCGCCGATGGTCTCGTTGAACGCACAGCTCTTGAGGCAGGTGGGTGCGTCGGCCTGCTCGGTAGGGCCGCCGCCCGGCCGCGGTTCGAGAGCGATCGGCCGCTGAGCGGTGTTCGTGACGAGGTCGATAGGAACGACGAGGCTCGGGAAGATCTCGGTCGTTGTTTCGGAACCTCGAGATACCGAACGAACCGTGTCTTCGCTCAGGTTCGAGACGAAGGCCATGCGTCCAGTGGGCGCGATGGCAAAGGAGGGCCCCAACCCTTGCGGTCCGGTGACGTGGATGCCCGGACCGACGGTGCCGGTGGCGAGGTCGATCGGAACGACAGTGTCAGCGATACCACCTTCTACTGCATACGCGGTTCGTCCGTTCGGTGTGATGGCGATTGCTTCGATTGGAAAATCGCCGACGGTGATCGGGTGGAGGGCTCGGTCGTTTCGGAGGTCGACCGGTGTGACCACGCCATCGTGCGCTCCGCCGAGATATGCGGTGCCGCCGTCGGGAGTTATCGCGATCGGGCCGAGCGCGGAGAGATACGCAGTTGTCGAGCCCGGGAGGTCAGCCGCGTCAATCCCGTCGCGGGTGACACGCTCGGCACTGGCGTGGTCGGTGACACGTCGACCACGCCATGTCGCCGGCTGGCCGGCCCGATGAACACGAACGCAGCGACCACGAACGCACACGCCGCCACCGCGATACCTCCGAGCAGCGCAGCGCGCCGGCGGCGAAGTCGACGCGACGCACCGATTGACTCGTCGCCGACAGCGGGGAGTGCGCGGTCGGTGATCGCTGTCTTCGATGCGATGTCCGAGTACGTTCCCCGGAGTCGTTCCTGGACGGCCGCTTCTTCGATCATGAGAGTTCCTCGCGGCGGATGCCGAGTCTGAGCGTCACCGCCGCGTAGAGCCCGACGGCGACGACGGCGGCAGCGTCGAGCAGGGTGGCTGGTAGTGGCGGCCGCCACGCGGTCGCGGTGGTGTTCCACGGTAGGTACGGCCCTTGGTCACCGACGGTCACTCTGTGCAGGTTCCACCAGAAGGCGAGGACCAGACCGGCCGCGGCGGAGAGCGCCATTGCTCGGGACAACCGGCGCGCGCTGACGCGCGGGAGGGAATGCTGCGTCGCGGCCGCGAAGATCGGTACTCCCACCCACAGAGGCACGAAATAGCGGCCTTGTGCCTCGATACCGTCGCGCCTGGCCGCGGCGACGACCAGGGCCAGCGGCACGATCGCCGAGAGTCCCAGGAGTCCCAAGAGGACCCTCACGTCGCGGCGCGGGGCCCGGGCGAGGCACAGGACGAAGGGGATACTCAGCGCGAATACCAAAGCGGCCACTGCGAGTTCTGGCTCGTGCGTGTCGTCCCATCCGAACGTTCCCGCACTCTGCGCCAGCCCGAGCCACAGTTGTGATGCGGCGACGGACGCAACGCGCGTGAGTGGGGTACCTGGCGCGATTGGGCCTTCGGGAACGACGGTCAGGCCGCGAACCGCGACGACCCATGTCACCGCGGCCGCCGACGCGGTTGCGACGGCCACGATCGCTGCCTGCACGTCTCGGCGGGCGAGAAGCATGCGGACCGGGACGCGCGCCCAGCCGGCCGCGGCGAACGTGGCGACGGCGAGGAACACCCACACCGTGGAAATCGGGCGAGTCAGCGCCAGCACGCATGCGGACCCCGCCGTCGCAATGACCAGGCCGGTGGGCGGGTCAGTTGCGCAGTCGAGGACGAGCACGGAACCGACTGCCCACAAACAGATCGCGGCCGCGACCTCGAGGCCGTTCGGGTTGACCGACGCGGCCAAGAAGACCTCGGTCGGAGTAGCGACGACCATCAACGCGCCGACCAGCAACGGTGAAGCGCCCCATTTGCGGGCGACCGCGAATGCGACGGCGAGCAGCGCCGCGCTCAACAGGACGCTCATAACCCGCATCAGATACACGCCCGCCAGGCTGTTGGTCAGGAGTGACGGCAGGCCGACGGCGGCGTAATACAAGAGGGGATAGCGGCCGACGTAGGTCGCGACGCGCACCGTCCGGCTCGATGACTGCGTTTTCTCACACGAAGCAGGCACGGTCGGTCGAAAGTGGTAGCAGTCGTGGGCGCCCGTCAACCCACCGCTGCCGTTGAGCGTGAGCGCGTAGGTCCGCGGCACCGAGATCTCGGTGAATGCTGCGGGCTGATGCGCGACGTGCTTCCCGATCGGATCGCCCCGCACCACGGAGGCGGCGCGCGAGATGTGTGCCGGCTCATCGGCGGAGTTTCCGAGTGGGTTGGCGACTGCCCACAGAGCGCCGACCGCAGAAAGAACGAGAAAGAACCCAAGCCAGAGGCGAAAGAACGAGGGACTCGCTCGAGTGCGGCGCGCGCGTGCGAACTGTCTCACCTCGACTTGGTTCCCAAACAGGTCACCCTCGCCCGGAAGCCCGACCCGATCCCCGACACGTAACGACGCTACTCATCCGCAGGACCGAACCCGCGTGATCTCTCGCACACGTGCGCCCAGAGCGCTCATCTTGTCCACTCGAGCGGAATCCGTGCCTCTGGTAGATCTTGGGTGCGGCCGACTGACCGCGAATCCCCGACAAAGGAGGCCTGAGATGCCGGTGCGAGATCCGCGTTACCCGAGACCGCAGCTTCGGCGGGAGCCGTGGATGTTGCTCGACGGAACGTGGGACTTCGCGCTGGATCCCGACGCGACGATCGAGCATCCGCGCCACGTCGACTTCGCGCGGGTCATCGAGGTGCCGTTCGCGCCCGAGACCGAAGCGAGTGGCATCGGCTTCGAGGGGTTTCTGCGCCGGTGCTGGTATCGCCGGCGCATCACGGTCGAGTCGGGCTGGCTCGATCGGGGACACATCCTCGTGCACTTCGGAGCGGTGGATCGCGAAGCATGGGTGTGGGCAAATAGCGCGTTGGTCGGCCGGCACGTCGGCGGTTACACGCCGTTCTCGGTCGACGTCACCGAGGTCGCCCGTGCGGCCGCCGGCGAGCCGATCGAGCTCGTCGTGCGAGCCGACGATCAACCTCGCTCGCTCGCGATCCCTCGCGGGAAGCAGGACTGGTGGCTCGCGCCGCACGAGATCTGGTACCCGAGAACCACGGGAATCTGGCAGTCGGTGTGGCTGGAGTATGTACCGGACACCTCGGTGGTGGCGCTGCGGTGGACCGCAGACGTCGGGTCGATGTCCGTCGGTCTCGAAGCCGAGATCGTGGGTGACGTGCACAGCGACGACACGCTTCGCGTCGAGCTGCGTCGAGGCGGAACGCTGCTCGTCGACGACACGATCACGCTCGTCGACTCCATCGAGGGCCGATCGACTGTTCGTCGCCGGTTCGATCTGAGCGACGCCGCGAACGGTGATCGCGAGCAGTTGCTGTGGCGCCCGGAGCATCCGCACCTGCTCGACGCGACGCTCCGCTACGTGGGTCGAGACGATCGTGACGAGGTCTCGAGCTACACCGCGATCCGATCGGTCGGCGTGGAGGGCGGCCGCTTCCAACTCAATGGCCAACCGCTGCCGCTGCGCTTCGCGCTCGACCAGGGCTACTGGCCGCGCAGCGGGCAGACCGCGCCCGACGTCGACGCGCTGCGTCACGACGTCGACATGATTCGCCGGCTCGGCCTCAACGGCGTGCGAAAGCACCAGAAGGTGGAAGATCCCCGATGGCTGGCGTTCTGTG
This sequence comes from uncultured Burkholderiales bacterium, assembly GCA_964558245.1. Taxonomy (GTDB): domain Bacteria; phylum Actinomycetota; class Acidimicrobiia; order IMCC26256; family PALSA-610; genus JBBQER01. The sequence continues at coordinate 4,000 of CAZLEC010000154.1, forward strand.
ACGAGCTCGGTGTGCTCGTGTGGGAAGAGCTCCCGAGCGCACAACGCTTCTCGCCGGATGCCGTCGTGTCCTTGACCACCGAATGGGCCGAGATCGTCACGCGCGACCGGAACCACCCGTGCATCGTCGCATGGGTGCCGGCGAACGAGTCATGGGGCGTCGCCGAAGTCAGCCGCGATCCACAGCAGCGGTCGCTGCTCGACGCGCTCGCGAACCTGACCGCTGCGCTCGACCCGACGCGACCCATCAGCGTCAACGACGGTTGGGAGACATCCGGCGGCGACATCGTCGGTATTCACGACTACACCCACGACCCCGAGGTGATATCGCAACGCTACGGATCGGTCGAAGCCGTAGATGCGCTGTTCACCGGGCCCGGTCCCGAAGGCAATGCGCTCACCGTCGACGGCCGCGGCCGCGCCGGCCGCGCCGTGGTGCTGTCGGAGACCGGAGGCACGACGTTCGGTGCGCTCCCCGCGGGCGCATATGTGTACGGACACTTCGCGTCGGAAGAAGACTGGCTACGAGGCATCCGCCGGCTTTGCCGGGCCGTGCTCAAGAGCAGGACACTCAGCGGCTACTGCTGGACCCAGCTCACCGACACGTATCAGGAAGCCAACGGCCTGCTTCGAGCCGACCGGTCGCCGAAGGCGCCGATCGAACAACTGCGCGCCGCGCTCATCGGGATACGGCTTCCGATCGATCACAACCCGTCCGGACTCGACCAACCAGCATGAGAAGTCGCCTTCTCCATTGCCCCGCGCGCGCTGTTGGGGAGCGGCGCGTTCGATCCCCGCTCCTTTGCCGCGTCGTGGGCCGCCGAACGAGGCGTCGGTCAACCGACGGTCGCTACCGTGAACCAGCCGGCGTCGCGAGCGAGAACCCGCCGGCGACTCGGCGTGCTCGCCGCACTCGCGGGATCCGCGCTCGTGGGACTCGTCGTGCTCGTCGGTGCCGCGCGCGTGTTCGGCCGCGTCCGCACGTCGCGGGGCATCGCGGGTCCGGCCATTCGGCGCGTGCCGTTCCCGCCGTTCCCGCGAATGCGAGTCGGCCCCCTGAACATGCACGTCGCATCGTTTCGGGACCCGATCGGCGCCATCGGGTTGCTCGCCCTGTTCGTCGTGCTCCTCGGGATTACGGGCCTGATCGTGACGGTGCTCTTGTGGCGACGCTGGGAGAACTCCGGCCGCTGGTCACGTCGACACCACGACCGTGACGAAACCCGGGAAAGCCAGTACTCCTGAACAACCGACGAACCGCGCGGCTCATCGGCCGGAACGCAGCTCCTCGAGCCGCGTGTAGGTGATGTCGAAGTCGTGCTCCCATGTGGCGCCATCAAGCGACTTCTCCCAATGCGACGCAATTACCTTCCGGTCGGGGCTGACTCGGCCTTCGAAACGCTGCGAGAACCCGGGGGCGTTGCGCCACAATTGCCAGAGTCCCTCGGAGAAGCTCATCTCGTAGACCCGCGACACACCTCGGTTGTCGGAGTACAGGACCTTGTAACCGGGGCCGGATTCGTCCCGGCCGATTGCCCACCGCGCCGAGGGAGGGTTTCCCGATTGCTCGCTCTGGCGCATGACCAGCAGGGCTCCGTCCTCGATCCACTCGAACGTGACGTGCCCATGAGCGGTGTCGTCGCGACTCGGCAGAAACGGCGCGTTCGACAGTTCCATGTGCCATTCGCCCGCAAGGAACTCGAGCTCGCCGAGCGCCGGGTTGTGGTCGGATCGATCGTTCACCCGTGCTCCCCGTTGGTTCGAGCATCGTACGTGTGCCCGGCCGCCACCTCGTCGTTCGTCCGTCCGCTGAGCACCGAGCGCGGATAGTCCTCGGGAGACCAGCCCGCGACGGCATCGTCGTCGCGCTTGTGGAGGACGAGCCATTGCTCGCGTTCGCCGCGCGCGTCGCCGGTGCGGATGAGCACCACGCGCCCGCGCAGCCTCTCGCCGTGGAGGTCCACGTGGATCTCGCCGCGGTCGACCGCAGCGCGCGCATCGTCGGCGCCGTGCAGCTCCCACGTGCCCCGATCCCAGACGATCACGTCGCCGCCGCCGTAATCGCCGGCGGGGATCACGCCTTCGAAGTCGACGTAGTCGAGAGGGTGATCCTCGACGTGCACCGCGAGATGGCGGGCCTTCGGGTCGAGGGTCACGCCCTTCGGCACCGCCCAGCTCACGAGCACACCGTCGATCTCCAAGCGGAAGTCGTAGTGGACGCTGCGAGCGCGATGACGCTGAACGACGAAGCGGCGCGGCCCGCCGGCCGGCGGGGCGGCGCTCACGCCGGAAGGTTCAGGTGTGCGATCGAAGTCCCGCTTGCGGTTGTACTCGGAGAGCTTCTTCACGCCCACATCGTGCCGCGTGCACGGTCACGACGACGTGATGCGGTCGACGGCCTCCGCGGCGTGCGATGCCGCCGCCTGCACGTGCGGAGTCGCGGCGTCCTTGGCTGATGTCGCGGCCGCGGACGCCTGCCGTACCGCGTGGCCGGCCGTTTTCTGCGCACGGCGGGCAGCCCGGCGGGTGCGCGTCGCCGCGTGCGAGCCCGCGTTGACCGCGGTCTCGACGCCGCGCTGCATCGAGGGTTCGGCGGCGACGAGCTTGTCGACGAGCGTCTCGCTCCCGCGGTGCCGGTTCCGGCGTTCGGCGCGCCGAAGACGTCGTTCCGCGGAGCCGGAGCGCGCCTCGGCCTTCGCTCGGGCCGCGCGCTCCTGCTCGAGCATCAACTCGACGTCGCGCTGCGCGCGCTCGGCGCGCCGGAGCTTCTCCTTCTTGCTGCGGAACGCAACGGTCCCGAACGTCGCGACCGACATTGTCTTTCGAATCATTCCCATCGTTCGCTCCCGTGACGAGTGACCCGGACTCCTACGGGGTACCCACTCGCGGGTGCTTGCAACCTCACCGTGCACGACCGGGGAGCCGCGAGGGTCGGGTTGCGGCCGCAACCCGACTCCAGAGCCCTTGGCTCACCCGCTCGATGGCGTCGCGAGCGGCACTTCGTGGCCAGCCCACCACATACCTGCGCCGGCGGATGCGCGTGGGGTTCCCGTGGTCGGAGGTGGGTACGTTCGCGCGCGTGCCATTCGGCTACCTCTTCGGTGTCGCTCTCTTCGCGTTCTTCACGGCGGTTGCGCATCGCGCCGATGCGCCGGCCGCGCATCGTTGCGAGCATGTGCTTCTTCGTCGGGCTCGTCGTCAACGAACTCCCGCTCGTTGCGATCTCCCTGGTTCTCGCCTCGACCGTGCTCGCCTTCGGTGAGGGTGACATCCACTCGTTCGGCGGTTGGCTGACCGTCGGAATCGCGGCGCTCACGATCATCGGGCTCGTGGTCGTCGCGGCGCGGGCTCTGTCGGCGCGCGGCGTACTCGAGGACGCGCTGCGCGACGGACTCGGCGACGATTGGCGCGATGCCATCGACGTGAGGCTGTGCGCCGCGCCCCGCGGGCGCCGGCTCCCGACCGTCCGCACGTTGTTCGCCCCGTTCGTCTTCCGTCGCCGCGATGTCGAGCGGATCAACAACATCGCGTACGGTCCGGCCGGGAAGCACAACCAGCTCGACCTCTACCGCAACCGTTCGGCTCGACCGGGCGCTCCGATGTTGATCCATTTCCACGGCGGGCACTTCCGGTCGGGCAACAAGAGCCGCGACGCGCGGCCCCTCTTCTTCCGGCTCGCGACTCACGGCTGGGTGTGCGTCAGCGCGAACTACCGCTTCGGTCGCACCGCGACGTTTCCCGGCCACCTCGTCGACGCCAAACGGGTCATCGCCTGGGTCCGCACGCACGCCGCCGACCACGGCGGTGACCCGACGGCGCTGTTCGTCGCGGGGAGCTCCGCGGGCGGGTACCTCGCCGCGATGGCTGCGCTCACGCCCAACGACGCCGAATTCCAGCCCGGCTTCGAGGAGATCGACACTTCCGTGACCGCGGCGATTCCGCTGTACGCCTACCTCGGTCCGCTCGACACGGGCGACGAACGCCCGTCGTCACCCTTCGAGTACGCCGGGCCCGATCGGCCACCGTTCTTCGTCGTGCACGGCGATCACGACACGGTGGTGCCCGTGGAACAGGCGCGAGCCTTCGCGCAGACGCTCAGGCGCATCGCCTCGAAGCCGGTCGTGTACGCCGAGCTCCCCGGCGCGCAGCACGCGTTCGACCTGTTCCACTCCATACGCTTCGAGCTGGTCGTCGACGCGATCGAGGACTTCACCGCGTGGGTGAGGTCGCGAGAACTGGCCGCTCGGCCCGGTCGAGCAGCGCATCGCGTCGTGCCACCCGCTGATGCGCCGTACGCTGCTCACTCGACACGTCCGGTGCTGTCCGGCTCGAACATCGGGTCTGCGTCGGCCGCCGAGGAGGCAATCGTGAGCGCCAGAGACCGCAGCCCCGAACCGGGCCCGGAGGAACAGACCGAGCTCCTCAGGGAAGAGCAGCGCGAGGCGCGCGACGAGGTGTTGGAACGCGCCGGCACGGATGCGGCCGAGGAGGACGACGGCGAGGAGACCGACGAGGAGGTCCTCGAGATCGATCAGACGGAGCTCGACGAGCTCGGTCTCACCCTCGACGATCCGCACCAGCCCTGATCCCGAGCATGCGCGATTCCGCGGAGGCCCGACTCAGCGGAGCAGGTTGGCGCGGCTGTTGGCCTCGAACTCGGCGCGCAGCGCGTCGGCGTCGGCGGGCGTGAACGGCGCGTACGTGTCGCCGCGCGGTGCTCGCCGGAACAGGGGATCGTTCGTCTCCCACCGCTCCGCACGAAGCGGGCGCTTGTCGATCTTGTTCGTCGCGCCCACCGGCAACGCGTTGACGACGCGCACGTAGCGCGGCGCCCACTTGGTACCGAGATCGCGCTGGTCGGCGAGAAAGGTCGCGAACGCATCCGGATCCAACGACCTACCGCCGAGCAACACCAACGCCACCATC
>CAZLEC010000155.1:0-8903 GCA_964558245.1 uncultured Burkholderiales bacterium
TACGAGCAGGCCGACCACACTCGCAGTGGTCGCGAGTCGCATCGACCTACGGAATCGCGTCGCGCTATCGACGACCGTTGGAACCAGCGCGAGCAATGCGCCGGCAAGGAGTTCGTAGGCCCGCGCGTCGGTGCCGTAGTAGGCGTGGTTCGGATCGGCCGTTCGCAGTGAGAGCGCCCAGACCATCGACCCGATCGCTGCGATCGCGACCGCGATCGCGACCGCGCGCAGTCGGGCCGCGTGATCCAGACGACGGGTGAGCGCCAGAACACCACCCAGCGCCAACGGCCACACCAGATAGAACTGCTCTTCCACGGCTAACGACCAAAAGTGCAAGAGGGGGTTCGTCGCGATTGTCGCCCCGAAGTAGTTGCTCGACTGGTGGATGAAGTACCAGTTGGTCGAATACAAGAACGCAGCCTTGAACGACCCAACTGCATCCGAGACTTCCACCGGCGACGCGATCGCCGTGTACACGAAGGCCGTCACGATCAGCGTCACGAACGCGGCCGGCAACAGGCGGCGGAATCGGCGCGAGTAGAAGCGGCCGTACGCAATTCCGCCGCCCCGAGCGACGTCCCGCAACAACAACTGCGTGACGAGAAAACCCGACAGGACGAAGAACACATCGACGCCGATGTAGCCACCTGAGAAGGACTTACTCCCCGCGTGGAAGAGCACCACCAGATACACGGCGACTGCGCGCAATCCATCCAGATGCGGCCGGTACACCAGCGGCGAGGTGCTCTCGCTCGACCCACCCAAGGCAGGCTGGTCGACAGGATCGTCGACCAGCGGCCCCCCAGGCATCGCAAGGAGCCTAACAGCACCTCGCGCACACCGAGGAGCAGGTTGGGACTCCAAATCGCCGTCACTCGATGAGATCTAACTGGGAAACAAGTAGCCACCCGTGAGGCTCATTTCCAACAGCGCAAGAAGATCGTCGACGTCACATTTCCGATCGAGCGCGCGGATCCGGTGTGCTGAGCGTCTCCCGCACACGGACCGAAGCACCTCGAGGGTTGCGCGCGTAATCGCGCGTGGTGCGGTCCGTGCGCACCGAGAGTTCGTGCCTCGCTGCCGGCCACAACACGAGCGCCACGTCCTTGTCGCCTCGGAACTCTGCGTGGGCGGCTCCCTCGCAGACCGCGCCGACGCAAACCCGCTTGACCCCGCGGCTGCGTGCCGCGTGGTGTCCGAGGCGTGCCGCGGATTCGAGCACCTTCACCGGCATCAGTTGCTTCACCTCGACATGCGTCCTGCGAACTCCTCCAACTCGCGCGGCTGGCGTGTGAGGCGATCGACCGAAGCGCACGCGAGCACCGCTCGTCGCCGTGGCCGCGTGCTTCCCGTCTGCGCCCGAGCACGCGACGACGAGCACCACCATCGTCGCACAACAGGCCGACAACGAGCGCGCCACCTCACCCGCGAGTATGACGCCCGCCGTCGAGCCCCACGCCTCGTGCCGCGCGTGACCGCGCGGCGGCCCTCAGGTCACCGGCTCGGGATGCCGACGTTTCTTCGGCGCGGCATCGCGGCCGGGTCGAGAGGGCGCAGGCATGAGAAAGCTCATAGTGGCTGCGGCGGTCGCGGTGGTGCTGGTGGTGGCGGGCCGCGGGCACACCGCCGGATCCCAGACCGCGACCCGACCGCCCTCGACCGCGAGCGCGCCCGCGACCACGCGGGCGCGGCTCACGAGCTCGGCCGCGCGACCCACCACGACGCGGCGCCGCCCGGCGCCGCCGACCACGGCGAGACACCCCGCGCCAACCGTCCCCTCCACTTCGACCTCGACGACGCGACCGCCGGCGACGAGCACCACGACCACGGCGGTCGCTCCAGCCCGGCACTCGTCGACGACTCGGCCGACCACGACCACGACGATCGGGCCGGCTCAGCGGGCGGCCCTGCGCGCGGTGGCCCTGCAAACGTGCCTCGAGTCGGCGGCGGCCGACAACCTCAAAGTCGTCAGCGCGAACAACGCGTGGTTCCAACAGCAGCTCCACGCCCTCCCGGCTCGCGGGAAGCGCGCGGTCATCCTCCGCAACGCGTTGCTCGTCGACGAGCAGCAGACGCGCGACCTGATCGACGGGCAGTACACGATCGACCAGTCGAACTGTTACATCAAGTACGCGTAGGACCGTCGGGCCGAACGGTTCAGGAGTATTGCTCCACCAGCGGGCGCGGTGCGGAGAACTGGTCGAAGTCACCTACTGCGAAGCACGTGACGGCACTCGGGCACGAGACCGCGTGGAAGAACGCGTCGACCGCGCCGGCCGGGTTGGGGCTGGGGACCGTCGACCACGTCGTGCCGGAGAGGTTCTCGACGAGCGTCGAGTTTCGCCCCGACGTCCCGGAGTCGCCGCCGACCGCGACGCAACTCGTGGCGCTCGCGCACGACACTGACGACAACGCGTTGCGCCGCGTGCCGGGGTCGGCGCTGGTCACGCGGGTCCAGGCGGTTCCGTTCCAGTGCTCGATCAGTGAGTGCAGTGGCGCCGTCAGGCCGGGCGCGGCGGAGGAGTTGCCGACGGCGTAACAATTCGTCGCGCTCGGGCACGAAACTCCCGACAACGTGCTGTACTTGCCGCCCGGTCCGTTGGGGCTCTTCACGATCGTCCACTTGGAGCCGTTCCAACGCAGGACGAGCGTCTCGTTGAAGTTGGCGTTGTAGCCGGTGTCGCCACCGACCGCGAAGCAACTGGTCGCGGTCGCGCACGAGACACCCTGCAGGCTGTTGACGCCTTCCGTCTCGAAGTTCGGACTCGGCCGGCGGCTCGGACTGGGCACGACCGACCATTTCGAGCCGTTCCAGCGTTCCACGAACGTTTCGAGCGTGCTCGCGTCGAGCGCGCCGACTGCGAAGCAATTCTTCACGCTCGTGCACGACACCGCGGTGAGGTACGAGTCGTAGCGCGCGTCGGAAGGGCTCGGCGTGATCGACCACGTCTTGCCGTTCCATCGTTCGATGAGCGGCTTCCCCAGGGAGCCTCCGGTCTGCCCCACTGCGAAACAGGCCGTGACGCTCACGCACGACACACCGGCCAGCGTGGCCGTCCTCACTCCCGCCGGCTTCGGCACCGCCACGACCGACCAGCCCGTCGGGCCCGATCGCTCGATCAGCGCGGACGCGGCGCCCGTGGCACTCACGTACTGCCCGACACCGAAGCAGGTCGTCGGCGTCGGGCACGACACCTCGGAGAGCGTGCTGTTCGACGGCGTTTGTTGAGGAGTGGCCACGACCGACCACCGGGTGCCGTTCCAGCTCTCGATCGTCGCGGAGGTCGCGAGCCCTCCACCGGTGAATCCGACCGCGAGGCAGCTCGCGGAGCTCGAGCAGCTCACGCCGTAGAGAAAGTCGCTCTTGGGATCCGCGTTCGGGCTCGAAACGGTCGACCAGCTCGTGCCGTTCCAGTGCTCCACGAGGCTGAGAGAGGGCTTCTTCGCGCCTTGTCGGGCGTCACCCACCGCGGTGCAGTCGCTCGCGCCGGAGCACGACACGTCGAGCAACTCGCCCGACGCCCCCGTGAGGAATTTCGGGCTCGTTGCGATCGACCAACTCGTTCCGTTCCATCGCTCGATCAGCACGTCGGTGTTCTGCCCGAGCTCGTAGCTGCCGACGGCCAGGCACGACGTTGGTGTCGCGCACGACACCGCCTTGAGCTCGAGGAACGATGCTCCGGCGGGCGCGGGGCTGGTGACGACCGACCAGGCGGTGCCGTTCCACTCCTCGATGAGCAACGCGTTCTGGGAGTTGATGTAGGCCGAGCCCACCGCGAAGCAGATCGTCGACGCGCACGACACCCCGAAGAGCGCGCTGCCGTCCGGGACGCTCGGTGACGCGGCGGCCGACCAGGTCGAGCCGTTCCATTGCACTATTTGTGTGCTCGCGTTGCTCACTGCGAAACATTGCGTCTCGCTCGAGCACGCGACCGATGTGAGATCGTTCAGCAGGGCGGCGCTCGGACTGGACAGGATCGACCACGTCGTGCCGTCCCATCGCTCGATCAACGCCTGAGATTTCTTGTCGATCGAGCCGGCACCGACCGCGAAGCAGGTGGTCGGGCCGGGGCAGGCCACGTCGCTCAGCACCGCGCTCGCATTGGTACCGATGCCCGTGTCGGGGATGGGAAGCGAGACGAGCGACCAAACGGTGCCGTCGAAGTGCTCGAGCAGCACGCCGCCCGAGTAGCCGCTCGCGAAGTCGCCGACCGCGAAGCAGTTCGTGGCCGACGCGCACGCGACGCTCGAGAGGAATCCCGATGGCGCGCCCGGAGGGCCGGCGCTCGGGACGATCGACCACGCCGGCACCGAAGAGGACGCCGGCGCCGTGTAGGCCACCCCCGCCGCCGTGACGAGCAGGATCGCCACGACGAGCCTCGACGCCGTGCGCATCGCGCCCCCCTTCACCTCGCGCGCAACCGTACCCGCCGCCGTACCGAATTACGAGGGCCTACGTTCGCGGTCGTGGTCGAAATGCCACCCCTCCCCGACGCGGTCATTGCGCTGTCCGACGCGCTCCGCCAGGGCTTGAACGCGATCCTCGGCGACGCATGCTCGAGCCTCTTCCTCTACGGCGCGGTCGCGTTTCCCCGCCCGGAACACTGGCGGATCGACTTCGACTACCACGTGCTGGTGCGCCGGCCGCTCGACGAGGCCGACCGCCGCCAGGTCGGCGTGCTCGCCTCGGAGCTTGCGCAGCTGTCGGAGCTGGGCGCCGATCTCGACGGCTATTTCGTGCTCCTCGCCGACGCCGCACGCCCGGAGCCGCCTCGACACCAGCTCGATCTCGAGGTTCGTGACAACGCGTGGGCGTTGCACCGCGCGCACATTCACGCGGGTCGCTACTTCGTGATCGCCGGTGCCGATCCGCGCGAGGTCGTGCCCGTCCCGACGTGGGCCGAGCTCGACGCGGGGTTGCGGTCCGAGATGCACTTCGTCGAGGCGCATCCCGACGCGAAGGCGTTCGGCGTGCTCAACGGCGCGCGCATCCTGTGCAGCTACGAGACGCGCGATGTCGTGCTGTCGAAGTACCAGGCCGGTCAGTGGGCGCTCGAGTCGCTCCCTCCGGAGTGGCACGACGGTATCCGGGCCGCGCTGCGCTGGTACGAACGCAGCTCACTCGAAGGCGACGAGCGAACGCTCGCGGAGTCCGCCGCACCGTTCGTCGCCTACGTCGGCCGCTCGTTGCCGCTCACGTAGCGCGGAAGAACTCGACGAGGATCTCGGCGACGGCCGCGCCGTGCGTGAACGGCGCGAGGTGGCTCGCGTCGGCGATCTCGGCGTAGCGCGCGCCCGGAATGATCGCGGCGGCCTCCCGTGAGCGTGCCGGCGGCGAGTCGACGTCGTGCTCGTACGCCATGATCAAGCACGGCACCGCGATCGTGGGCCAGGCCCGGCCGTGCTCCGGATCCGTCGACCACGCCAGGCACGCTTCGTACTGACCGAGGCGCCCGGGGTTCGGCCACGGCTCGTCGTCGCCGGTGAAGGAGAGCACGGTGTCGACGAACGCGTCGTCTTGCAGGTCCTTGATCGGGAAATAACGCATCGTCTCGGTCGCGTAGAACAAGGGCGGCAGGGCGTAGTCGAGTCGTGCGAGATCACGCTCGACGGTGGTGATGGCCTTCTCCCAAGAGGTCGGAGGGTTGCAACTCCCGAGGAAGGCGCCGGTGCGCGCCCGCTCCGGGTGGCGGGCGGCGATCGTCTCGGCGATCCACCCGCCCATCGAATGGCCGACGACGTGCGCGTCGGAGATCTGCAAGTGGTCGAGCAACGCGAGCGCGTCACCCACCATCGCGTCGACCGAATAGGGCGGTGCCGGCGACGACGACGGTGCGACGCCGCGATTGTCGTACGTGACCACCCGGTACCCGGCATCCACGAGCGCGGGCACGACGCCCACCTGCCAGGCCGAGGCGGGTTGGCCGCAGCCGGCGATCAACAGCACCGGCTCGCCGCCGGCCGGGCCGAACTCGTCGTACGCGAGCGTCACGTCGTCGAGCATCAGTTCGGGCACGGTGTCTTCCTATCGCACCGGTGCCCTAACGTGCCCGCGTGCGCGTAGCGCGGCTCGTGGCGCGGGCCATCGGATGGCTCCTCGTCGCGGATCTCGGTTATCACGGCGTCTTGGCCGCGATCGACGGCGCGCACGCCGCCAACGATCACAGGTGGGCCCATGCGGTCGGGTTGTTCGCGATCGCGGTGGTCGCGACGGCGTTCGTGGTCGTCGCGCTCGTAGCCGCGAAGCGGTCGTTCACGCGCTCGCGCTCGCGGTCACCCGCCCGACGAGTCGATGTGCCCACTCGACCGACTGATGCCCAAGATTGATGCCACTGCCGCGATCGCCTGGGCCTTGTTGAATTCGCCCGCGATCTCGGCCTCAGACGCCGACGAGCTTGCGGCGCACCGGCTCCGGAACGAAGAACCACTCGTGCGCGTCGACGTCGTAGAGACGGGTCGTGATCTCGGGCCGGCGACGCACCTCGCGCGGATCCGGTCCCTTGGTTGCGATACCGAACGTCCAGAACGCACCGGGATACGTCGCGATCGCACCCCACAGCAGATCGGTGCGGGCGAACCGGCCCGACAACGCGGTGAAGCAGTCGCGTACGACGTCGGGATGGAAGTGGATCGACTCGGTCTGCGCGACGAGGAACCCGTCGGCACGCAACGCGCGCTCGCACAGGGCGTAGAACTCGTCCTCGAAGAGGCGGGCCGCGGGTCCGATCGGATCGGTGAGGTCGACCATGATGACGTCGAGCTCACCGGCGAGCTCGGCGATCGACTCGAACGCGTCGCCCGGCCTCACGTCGACGCGCGGATCGCTGAGGGCCTCCCGAGCGACGTCGTAGTGCTTGCGCGCGACCTGCACGACTTCTTCGTCGAGCTCGAGCAGGTAGACGCGCTCGATGCCGGGGTGCTTCAGCGCTTCGGCCACGAGATGGACGTCGCCGCCGCCGACGATCGCGACCGTGCGCGGGTCGGGATGCGAGAACAGCGCCGGATGGGCAAGCATCTCGTGGTACACGTACGTGTCGAGATCGGTCATCTGCACGATGCCGTCGAGCGCGAGCACACGGCCGAGCCGGGGCGACTCGAACAGCATCACTTCCTGGTACTGGGTGCGGCGCTGCTCGAGCACGTTGAGCACGTCGTATGCGGCGTGCGACGCACTGCCCGGCTCGAACTCCTCGAAGCGCACCGGCTCGAGCTCCGCCGGCACGCCGCGCGTGAGGTATCGCGTGTCGACCCGCTCTGCCGCGAAAGCCTCGCGCAGCACGCCGATGATCGCCTCGACGTCGGCGCCGTCGCCGCAGGTGAAGAAGTCTGCGGCGAGATAGTCATGCTCGGGCCAGGTGTGCAGCGCGAGGTGGCTCTCCGCGATCACCGCGATACCCGATACGCCGTGCGGAGAGAACTGGTGCACGAACACTTCCAGCAGGGTCACGCCACCGGCGACCGCGGCATCTCGCAGCGCCCGCTCGGCGAGCTCGACGGAGTTCAGATTCGACGCACCCCAGAACTCGCAGATCGCGTGGCGGCCGACTCCCGAGTGGTCCACATTCACCTCCGTCGAGGTTCCCCTTGCGCTTCGAGCGCCGAAGCGGGCAACGCTATCGAAACTGCGCGCTCGACTCGGTACCAGGTGGTGGCGGCGAGCTCGGGAACGACCGAGCGATCGTGACCTCCGAGGTCCTACAATGAACGGTCTGCCGCGGCGATCGGGGCAGAGCGTGTGCTCATGGTGGCTGTAGCTCAGTTGGTTAGAGCGTCGGGTTGTGGTCCCGAAGGCCGGGGGTTCGAGTCCCCTCAGTCACCCTCGTTCGTGTTGATCCTCGCGTCACCGTTGCGGAGTCTTGCGGCCGATCACGTCGGAAGCGTGGCCCGGAGGGCAGCGTCGAGTGAAGAGCAGGTGAACTCGTAGCCGGTGGCCGCGAGCTGCGCGGGCGCGACCCGCTGGCTCACCAGCAGCAACGACTCGACGAGCTCGGCGCCGAATCGCGCCTTCAGCGGAAACATCGGCGTGGGGAAGATCGTCGGCCGGTGCAGCGCGTGGCCGAGCGTGCGGGCGAACTCGGCATTCGTGACCGGGTTGGGAGCGACGAGATTCACCGGGCCCCGCACGGAGTCGTGGTCGATGGCATGACGGATCGCGCGCACGTGGTCGGCGAGGGTGATCCAGCTCATCCACTGCTTCCCCGAACCCTGCCGTCCGCCGATCCCGAGCTTGAACGGGAGCAGCATCCGGGCGAGCACGCCGCCGCTCGGATCGAGCACGATGCCCGTGCGCGCGAGCACCGTGCGCACGCCGGCGTCGGCCGCGGTTTGCGTCTCGGCTTCCCACGCGACGCACACCTCGGCGAGGAAGTCGTCGCCCGGGCCGCTCTGCTCGGTGAGGATCTCGTCGCCTCGATCACCGTAGTAACCGATGGCCGAACCCGACACCAACACCTGCGGCTTGCGCTCCCGGCTGGCGACCGCACCCGCGAGCACCGCCGTGCCGCGCACCCGACTCTCGCGGATCGTGCGCTTCTGCTCGTCGGTCCAGCGCCGCTCGCCGATACTCTCGCCCGCGAGGTGCACCACGGCGCCGACACCCTCGAGTGCCGGTGCGTCGATACGGCCCGCGTCGGGATCCCACCCGATCGTGTCGCCGCTGGAGACGCCTCCGCGCTTCAGCTGGAGCACGCGATGGCCGTCGGCTCGCAGCGACGCCGTCAACGCGGTACCGATGAAGCCGCTCGCGCCGCTGATCGCCACGTCCAAGGCCGCCTCCTCTTTTCTCCCCCACGCTACGACCCTCAGGTACCATGCGCGGTCCAGTGCACGCGCCCCTAGCTCAACTGGTTAGAGCATCAGACTCTTAATCTGCAGGTTCCGGGTTCGAGTCCCGGGGGGCGTAC
>CAZLEC010000156.1:0-8883 GCA_964558245.1 uncultured Burkholderiales bacterium
CGCGCCGTACTCGACTTCGGTCACGCTGACGTCGTCCGACTCGAGCGGCTTGGCCTTGTCGTACAGGCCCGCGCACGAGTCGCAGTGCTGCGAAGTGAACAACACGACGAGCCACGGAGCCTCGGGCCGGGCGAAGTCGTGCCGGTCGAGCTGCTGCGGCACGGTGGCCCGCCCCTGGGTCGGCGGCGCGACGACGCGACGGTGCTCGAGCCACCATGCGATTCCACCGGCGACGACGATGATCGCCAGCGCGATCACGACCCGAACTGTCACGACGACGACGCTAATTCAGCGGGTCGGGATACCAGGTACGCGGGTCGCGTCACGTTGCGCGTAGATCGTCGACTCCGCGAAGACCGGCTGGTCCGACGTGAGCACGAGCGCGGCGTCCTGGCGATGTGTCGGCCCCGCCGTGTCGGCCGGCAGGACGAGGCTCGCGTTCGGCGCGACGGTGAGGCCCTGCAGCGCCGGTGGGCGGCTGACGATGCCGGCGTGCACGATGTCGACCGAGACGTGCGCGGTGCGGCCTCCGGCATTCGTCACCGAGATCGAAGTGGCCCGTTCGGCGGCCGTGCGAGTGCGACCGATCACCCAGTCGCGGGCGGGGACGACCCCTCCGGTCGAGGTGGTCGCTCCCAGCGCGGTCTTGCTCCGCCCGTATCGGCTCAAGGTCTGCGCGACGATCGGCACGCCCTTGTCGGACTGCGCCTCGAGCGCGAAGTCACTGTTGGCCGGCACCTGCAGACAGCCACGCTGGAGGCGCGCGCAGCCGCCGATCTGCACCCAGCTCACCATGCCCGGAGCAACGGTCAACACGACGGGATTCACGATCGCCTTCGATCCGATGAGCGCGAGCACATCGACGTTGGCGTCCGCCTCGCTCATGTTGGTGATCGCGACCCACTGCGAAGCACCCGCGAGCACCTGGCCGTCGGAGAACCACCACTGGCTCGCCGGCGCCAGCGCTCCGAGCGTGCTCGTCATCCCGGTCGGGCCGGAGGCGGCTGCGAACTGCAGCGTCTGCGACGCGACCACGCGGCCGACGGAGGCGTGCACCTGCACGGCGACACGCGGTTGCCGCACCGCCTGATCGTGCATCGCGATCACGACGCGCGAGCGCCCGGGCACGTCGATGCCCTGCAAACCCGACAGCTGCTGCAGGCCGGTGTCGGTGCGGAGCGTCACGTCGACACGCGCATCCGCGGAATACGGGTCGTCGAGCACGAGCCATTGCGAGACGCCTCGCACGGTGGTGCCCGCCGAGAAGTACCAATCGGCGCTCGCGGCGTCGGCGCAGGGCACGAGGTCGAGCGCGGACCCCGACTCCGCGCCGGCCTGCACCACCACGTCGGGTGAGAACGACTCGACCACCAGCGGGCCGGCCGGCAGCGACTTCGCCGCGGCCGAATCGCGCGACGTCGCGGGAGTCGCGGGAGTGGCGGACACCTCCGCGAGCGTCGCCCGGCTGTAGGTGCTCACGGTGTCGTGCGGCACGCGGATGCTGCGCACGATGGCCGGCGCCTGGTCGTCGGGCTGCACGGTGACCACGACGTCGGCGTCGGCCGGACCGAGATTCGAGAGCGTGAGGGTCTGGTCGGCGGTCGGGAACGAACCGGGCAGCCCCGGGCAGAACCAGGCCGTCGACATCGCTCCCGAGGCGGGCAATTGCGCGGCGTCGGTCGCGGCCACGACCCGAGCGGCCCGAGTCGTGTGCGCGCGTCCACCGACGATCCCGGCGATCACGGGGATGATGACAACTGCGAGGATGAGCGCCCGACGCGGCCCGCGCGTCGGCGTCGCGGTCGCGGTCACGACGGCACCGCCCCGTGCCGGCGACTCGGGCGGACGCGGGTCCGGCGCCACAGCACGATCGCGACCAGCCACGCCACGACTTCGAGGTCGACGAGCAATCCCGGGAGCGTCCCGGCGCGGTACCGGAGGTCGGCCGACGAGCGCGCGGTCAGCGAGAACGCGTTGGTCCAGTCGAACGCGGTCGTGTGCGCCGCGTCGCGGCCGGCGGCGCGGGCGTGCCAACCGCGGTTGGAAGCCTCGGCCCAGAGCAAGGTGCCCGGTCCGGCCGGCGCGGACCGCCCGACCCGTCCGGTCACGGCACGCGCCGCGGCCGCGACGTCGCTGCGCTCGGCCGTCTCGAGCCCGGCTCCCGCGTTCGCCGCGACCGACGTCGAAGCCGCGACCACGGCGCGGCGGGGAATCCACGCGTCGTTGGAGTACACGATCGCACCGTCGTCGAGCCGCGACACCGACAGGTCGAGCTGGCGCGTCAACGCGTCGGCGAGCACCGGATCGACGGGTACCTCGGCGCCGTGGCCGGGCCCGGTACGACTCACCAACGCGACGTAGCGCACACCGGCCGGGGCGAGGAGGTGTCCGAGCCGTTCGGTCTCACCGGAGCGGGCGGCGAGCAGCGCCCGCGCGAGTTGGTCGTCGGCGGCGTGCTGCGGGGCCGACCACAGCGCGCGAGCGTCGCCGGCGCCGTCGCGACTCGTCGCGAAGCCGATGCCGCCTGCGAGCTTCGCGTCGACGGGCAACACCGACGGGTCGCCGAGCCAGAGCACGCGGAATCCGCCCGCGTTCGGGACGTCGTGCATCCACGACATCTCGGTCGGCCAGTCGGAAGCGGGCAGCTGCCACCGACCCGAACCCGCGTCGCCTGCGAACGCGAGCAACGGGAGTGCGAGCCCCACCACGGCCGCGACCGCCGACACTTGGCGCCAGCCGAAGCGCGAGGTGCGCATGTCGTCGAGGAGCGCGCTCACGCCGAGACCGGCCGCGAAGGCAAGCCCCAACGCGGCCGGCACGAGCATGCCCTCGGGCGCCGGTACGGGCGCGGTCACCGAGATGCGTGTCGGGAGCCACGCCAGCGCGAACGAGGCCAACGTCAACAACCATGCGCGCGTGGCCCAGACGAGGCGCGGGCCGGACGCGACCACGAGCGGAACGGCCGCGGCGGCGACGAGGCCGAGGGTGAACCAACCGGCGCGCGCGGGCCCGACGTCGAAGCGGAGGACGTCGCCGACGGACAACGGCGCACGCGGGTGCAGGCCGAGCGCCGTCGGCTCGGCCCCGATGAACGACAACGACCACGGCGCGAGCAACAACCAGCTGAGGACCGCGCCGGCCACGGCCAGGGCGGCCGCGCGCACGACGGCCGCGCTCCCTCCGGCGAGAAGCATCGAGATCGTCAACACGACTGCGATCACGACGGCGAGCAGGATTGCGGGCGGCCACACGGAGCCGGCGACCGCGCCCAACAACCCGACGACGAGCACGGTCCGGATCCGGGCTTTCCATCGCGCGCGCCGGCCCGGCGCGCTCCCGGCCGTACCGTCGACCGCCTCGCTCGAGCTCGCACGCACGAGCGCGTGCAGCAAGAACGGTGCGAGCGCGTAGCAAACGAGCGGACCGAGGTCGCCACGTGCGATCGCGTCGCGCGCGACCGGGTTCACGGCGTACGCGACCGCGGCCACGACCGCCGGCAACAGTGCGGCCGCGAGCGGGCGCACGAGGCGGTACGCACCCCACGCGCCGAGCGGCAGCGCACCGGCGACCACAACCGTGCGAGCGAGCCCGCCGTGCCCGAACAACACCGTGGAGAGCGTGGCCATCAACGCGAACGCGGGTGTCGCCGGCGTCTGCGAGCCGAGCATCGTGTACCGCCACGGAGACGTGAACGTCGACCACAGCGACCCGACGCCGGGCCAGGCCTGGAAGCTCCCGACTTGCGGGACGCGCTGGAACACGAGGCCGCGCGAGCCGACGACGAAGAGCACTCCGACGATCAGCGCGAGGATCGCCGGCGCGCGTCGCAACTGCTCTCGGGTTCGCTCCACTCGCGCCCGCGCGCGGTTCGACGCATTGGCCAGCCGATCTCCGGCGTGCAGCCGCTGCACGAGCAAGCTCCGGAACCGTGCGCTGCCCCTGACCATCAGATCGCGCACATCGCTGTCGTTGACCTTGCGCGTCTGCTGGGTCGCCGACCGGGCCCGGCGCAGCTCGCGGAGTCCTCCACGCGCCGGGATCCAGCCCGCGATCACCGCCACCGCATGGCGGGTCCGCCGAGTCAGCGCGAGCCCCGCCGCCTCGCCGAGCGTGAGCACGAAGGCGCTCGGGAGCACCCACAGCAGGGCGGTCGGCGAGTACGACTTGACCAGCACGCGCACCCGAGCGCGGGTTGCCAGGCGCGCCTCGGCCGGCGACTGGCGGCGGGCGCGACGCTCCTCGTCGCCTACGCCGTGCTGGTGGCCGACACGGCTCGCGGGCACCACGAGCACCCGGGCGCCGGCCAGCCGGGCGCGCCAACAGAGGTCGATGTCGTCGCACCCCGGCGAGGTGCCCGCGTCGAATCCGTCGAGCTCGCGGAAGAGGTCGGCCCGCACGAGCATCGCAGCGTGCGAGACGAAGAAGACGTCGCGCACGCCGTCGTGTTGCTCCTGGTCGATCTCGCCGGGCTCGATCACCGAGAAGGGCACCGCGTAGTGGTCCACCGACATGCCGACTTCGAGCAGCACCTCGGGATGGTCGTACTCGACCAGCTTGGGCCCGACGATCGCCGCGTTCGACCGGTACGCCTCCTCGACCATCACGCGCACGGCGTCGGTGTCGAAGGCCACGTCGTCGTGGCAGAAGAGCAGGAACGTCGCCCCCTCGACCGTGTGCAGCGCCTCGTTCGCGGCGGCCGCGAACCCGACCTTCGCCGGAAGCCTCCGCACGTACGCGGTCGGCAGCTCCCCGGCGACGCGGGCGGTCGGGTCGGCGCCGGCCGAGTTGTCGAGCACGAGCACCGACAGCGCCGGGTAGTCCTGGCGGGCGAGCGACGCGAGCGCCGCTTCCAGACCCTGGCCGCCGGAGCTGACGACGACGACGACAACCGGCGGCGCAACCGGCTCCGGCTCGGGCGGGTCCGGCTCCGCGTCTCCCGGGTCGGGCGCATCCGGCCGGGAGGTCCCGGCGCCGGGCCCGTCGCCCCGGAGCGGGTCGGCGGCCGAGCCCTCGGGGGCTGCGTCCCCGGCCGGCTGCGGCACGTCGGGCGCGTCACCGCTCGGCGACTCGGGGGGCTCCATCGTCTCCATGCGGCCGGTCGACACTAGCCGACCCCCCACCGTCCTCTGCTTGCATTTGTTAGCACAAGTGGTTATTGTCGCGAGCACACTCGCATCAGCCCACTGCACATCGAACGGGAGAATCATGGACGTGCGCAAGACCGTCACCGACGCCGGCTACATCGCCATCGGGCTCGGCGTCATGGGTTACCAACAGACCCAGACGCGCCGGCGTGAGCTCACCGGCAAGCTCGACACCGTCACCGACCGCTTCAATGCCCGGGGCCGCGAAGTACAGGGCTTCCTCGCCGAGGGCAGCCGCCAGGTCGGCGCTCGCGGCGTGGCCGCTCGTGGTCGCGCCGAGGAGCAGGTGCGCACGACCGTCACCCGCGTGCAAGGGCTCGGCAACGAGGTCGTGAAGCTCGTCGAGCCCGTCGTCGGGCAGGTGCAGACCCAGCTCGGCGATCTGCCCGAGCGTGTCGTCCAGGTGATCGAGCCCGTCGCCGCCCGAGTCAGGGAGCTCACCGGCTCCGTCGCGTAACTGGCGCCGCGCGTCGGCCGGTTACATTCCAGGAGTGCTCGTAACGCTCGCCGGCGGTGTCGGCGCCGCTCGATTCCTGTCGGGACTCGTGCGCGCCGTCCCGCCGAGCGAGGTCACTGCGATCGTCAACACCGCCGACGACGAGGAATTCCACGGGCTGTACGTCTCGCCCGACCTCGACTCGGTCACGTACACGCTCGCCGGCGCATCGAACGTCGCCCAGGGTTGGGGCCTCGAGGGTGAGACGTACGCCACGCTCGAAGCGTTGAGCCGGTACGACGTGCCCACGTGGTTCCGTCTGGGCGACAAGGACCTCGCGACGCATCTCTTCCGCACACAGCGGATGCGAGCCGGAGCGACGCTCTCGCAGGTCACCGAGGAGATCACCCGCGCGTGGGGACTCGACCTCCGCCTCATCCCGATGACCGACGACCGCGTGCGCACGCGGATCACGGTCGAGCGCCCGGGCGGTCCCGACGCCGAGATCGCGATGCAGGAATGGTTCGTCGGCGAGCGGGCCGAGTCGCCGGTGGTGTCGGTGCGCTTCGACGGAGCCGACGCCGCCCGCCCCGCACCCGGGGTGCTCGAGGCGCTGCGCACGGCCGACACGATCGTCATCTGCCCGTCGAACCCGGTCATCTCGATCGGGCCCATCCTCGCCGTTCCGGGCATACGCGACGCGCTGGAGGCCCGGCGCTCGCGGGTCATCGCGATCAGCCCCATCGTCGGCGGCGCCCCGGTGAAGGGCCCGGCCGATCGCCTCATGGCACCCCTCGGCATCGAGGTGTCGTGCGTCGGCATCGCGCGCGCGTACGCGTCGTTCTGCGACGCGCTCGTGATCGACGCCGTCGACGCGCACCTCGCGACCGAGGTCGAGCAGACCAGCGTGCGCGCGATCGTCACCGACACCATGATGCGCAGCCCGGAGATCGCGACCGAGCTCGCACGCCGCACGCTCGCCGCCGTTGCCTGATCAGAAGTTCGTGGTCGCCGGCCTTTCCATCACGCCGATCTCCGGCATCGGCGAGATCCGCCCCGGCGACGAGCTCGCCGACCTGATCGCGCACGCGGCCGCGGCGCAGGGCACACCACTCGCCGACCGCGACTGTCTCGTCGTCACCCAGAAGATCGTGTCGAAGGCCGAGGGCCGGTTGGTTCCGCTCGATCCGCTCGACCGCGACGCGCGCCGCCGGCTCGTGGAGTCGGAGTCGGTACGGATCGTGAGGACGCGCGGCGATCTGATCATCAGCGAGACGCGTCACGGCTTCGTGTGCGCGAATGCCGGTATCGACCTGTCGAACGTCGACGAGGGTTGGGCCGCGCTGCTGCCGGTCGACTCCGACCGCTCGGCAAAGCACGTGCGCGACGCCCTGCGGGCCCGATCGGGGGTCGAGGTCGCGGTGGTCGTCTCGGACACGTTCGGCCGGCCGTGGCGGCAGGGGCTCACCGACGTCGCCATCGGCGTGAGCGGCATCGCGGCCGTCGTCGACCTGCGCGACACGCCGGACGCGCTCGGGCGCACGCTGGTCGTCACCGAAGTCGCCATCGCCGACGAGATCGCGTCCGCCGCCGAGCTGGTCATGGGGAAAGCCGCGAGCGTCCCGGTCGCGATCGTGCGCGGCCTCGACCCGGCCTGGTTCGGGGAAGGCTCGGTTCGCCAGCTCGTGCGGCCCCCGCAGGAGGATCTCTTCCGATGAGGAGCGCAATCCCCGACTTCGTCGAGCACCGCCGCTCGATCCGGGCCTTCACCGCCGAACCGGTGGATCGCGCGCTGCTCGACACGCTGGTGGAAGCGGCGTGCGTCGCACCGGCGCCCCATCACTCGCGGCCGTGGCGCTTCGTCGTGATCGACACCCACGACGGCAAGACCGCGCTCGCGCACGGAATGGGCGCGCAGTGGGAAGCCGACCTCGCCGCCGACGGCGTCAGCCCCGCGCGCATCGACGAGCTGGTGCGCGCATCGCACGCCAAGCTCACGAACGCACCGGCGCTCGTGCTCGCGTGCCTCACGTGGGACGGGCTCGACCGTTATCCCGACGAGACGCGCCAACGCGCGGAATGGGGCATGGCGCTGTTGTCGTTGGGCGCCGCGGTCGAGAACCTCATGCTGAGCGCCACCGACGCCGGGCTCGCGTCGTGTTGGGTCGCGGCCCCGATCTTCTGTCCCGAACCCGCACGCGACGCGCTCGCACTCCCGAACGAATGGTTGCCGCACGCCCTCGTGCTCGTCGGCTACCCCTCACCGACGTACGTCGCGCGGGAACGCCCGCCGGTCCCCCTGGAAACGCTGCGCGAGCACAGGTAGCGAGCCACCCGGCCCGCTCTACCGGGAGCCGGCGATCTGGCCCTTGAAGTGCTCGAGCGTGCGGGCGACGCCCTCCTCGACACTCGTCCACGGCTTCCAATCGAGGTGCACCCCGGCGCGGCTCGGGTCGAGCGCGCTGCGCTGCACCTCGCCCGGACGCGGCGGGTCGTAGCGCGCCTGCTGCTTGAAGCCGGTGAGCTTCGCCATCACGTCGAAGAGCTGTTGCACGCTCGTCTCGACGCCGGTACCGATGTTCATCAACAACCCGCCGCCGGCGTCGACCGCGCGCACGAACGCGTCGACGACGTCGTCGACGTACACGAAGTCGCGCGTCTGCGACCCGTCGCCGTAGATGACCGGACGCTCGTGGCCGAGGAGCTTGCCCGCGAAGATCGAGACCACGCCGGCCTCCCCGTGGGGGTTCTGGCGCGGGCCGTAGACGTTGGCCAGCGCGAGCGCGGTGTACTCGAGCCCGCGAACGGTTCGGTAGTAGTGCAGGTAGTCGCCGGCCGATTTCTTCGAAACGCCGTACGGAGATTCCGGCGCGTGCGGCTGCCCCTCGCGCACGGGGATCTCCTCGGTGGTGCCGTAGAGGGTGCCGCCCGACGCGGCGAACAAGATCTTGCTCGCGCCGGCCGCGAGCGCGCCCTCGCACATGTTGATGGTGCCGAGGATGTTGACGGTCGCGTCGAAGACCGGCCGCGCGACCGAGACGCGTACGTCGGCTTGGGCGGCGAGGTGAAACACGACGTCGGGACGCCGGTGCGCGACGAGCTCGATCACCGCCGGCGACGCCACGTCTATCCGGTGGAACGAGAAACGACGGTCGGCCTGCGAGCGCGCGGTCGCGAGATTCGCCAATGTCCCGGTGGAAAGATCGTCGACGGCGTCGACGTTCCAGCCCTCGGCGAGAAGGCGATCGACGAGCGTCGAGCCGATGAAGCCCGCGCCACCGGTAACCATTGCTTTCATCACGG
>CAZLEC010000157.1:0-8879 GCA_964558245.1 uncultured Burkholderiales bacterium
CCATTGCTCCGACGTACACGACGTGGCGCGGATGCGGGTCAGGCACGCGCCTCGACGATGTCGTCCTTTGTGAAGTAGGTGCTGTCGGCCTGCGCGCGGAAATTCAGGTAGCGACAACCCGCGGGGCCGGCCCGGAATCCGTAGAGCGTGTTGCCGGGGATGAAGAACGACGATCCCGGCCCGCACACCCGGCGGCCGAAGTGCAACTCGCCCTCGACGACCGCCACGATCTCGTCGTCGGCGTGGGCGTGGGTGCTGATCTCGAGCCCGGGCTCGAGCTTGATCTCGAACAGTTGGAGCTTGCCCGGCAGCCCGTGGTGCAGGCGCACCGACGTGTCGGCGACCTCGGCGGCCGTGAGCCGCTCCTTGAGCGCATCGGGGTACACGTCGGCCGGCTTCAGGAATTCCGCGTCGGCCGGATCGAAGAACCTGATTGCAGCCATAGCCGGAATTTACAGTGCCGTTCATGCGTTACGCGCTGTACGCCCCGCCGTTCGGGACCTTCGGCGACGTCGGGCTCCTGGTGGAGCTGGCCCGGGCCGCGGAAGGGGCCGGCTGGGACGGCTTCTTCCTCTGGGATCACCTCCTGTACGAAACCGACGTGCCGTTCGTCGACGCGTGGATCGCGCTCGCCGCGATCGCGGCCGCGACCGATCGGATCCACATCGGGCCGCTGGTGACACCGCTGCCCCGACGCCGACCGTGGAAGGTCGCGCGCGAGTCGGTGACGCTGGACCACCTGAGCGCCGGTCGTCTCGTGCTCGGAGTCGGACTCGGGATCGACTACTGGCGCGAGTTCGGCGGCTTCTCCGGTGAGGCCGCCGACGATCAGGCGCGCGCCGAGTTGCTCGACGACGGCATCGAGATCATCGACCGACTCTGGTCGGGCGAGGTCGTGACCTATCGCGGCGCGCGGCTGGGCGTCGACGGCGTTCGCTTCCTTCCGGGCCCACTGCAACGGCCGCGCATCCCGATCTGGTCCGCGGCCCTCTGGCCGCCCCGATCGGGTCCGGTGCGGCGGGCAGCTCGCTGTGACGGCGTGTTCCCGTTCCGGCCCGACGGTCCCCTCACGCCGGCCAACGTACGAGAGCTGCGCGCGGCCGTCGCGGCACAGCGGACGGACGGCGCCGATTTCGACGTGTGCCTGCACGGCCCCCGCGAGCTCGTTGCCGAGTTCGCGGCGGCCGGCGTCACGTGGTTCATGGAGTCGTGCTACGCGGAGCAGCCACTCGCGGAGGTGCGGCGCATCATCGACGCGGGGCCGCCCCGCGAAATGTGATGTGATGTCGCGCATGCGCGTCACCATCATGCTGGCCGATGCCGCCCAAGAGTCGGGTGGGAAGCTGTTCATCCTCGGAGGAGGGTGGTCGGTCACCGGGCCGATGATCCCGCCGAGCGCGATCGCCCTCAAGATCGACGTCCCGTGGGACCAGGCCAACCGCCCGCACCACTGGCGGCTCGAGCTCATGACCGAAGACGGCGAGCCCTTCGAGATCGAGGGCCAATCGCTGCGCGTCGAGGGCGAGTTCGAGGTCGGCCACCCGCCGGGCGCCGCGCCCGGTTCGTTCATCGACGTGCCGATCGCCGTCAACTTCGGCTCGTTCCCGCTGACGCCGGGTTCGCGTTACGTGTGGGAGTTGAACATCGACGGCGAGACCAACACCGACTGGAATCGCGAGTTCTTCGTCCGCGCGGAGTAACCGCGGGCGACACCCGTCTCATTCGCAACCCGGCTTGTGATCGGGCCAATTGGGAGATATACCGTCGTCATGGGGACCCGGCGGACGATCGCTTCTCTCGTCGCGGTCGCGTTGCTCGTCACCGTTCTCGGCGCCTGCGGCAGCTCCTCGAAATCGTCGGCCACGGCCAAGGCTCGCACCGCGGCGCAGGCCAAGGCCGCACGCGCGAAGATCGCGGCCGCGAAGCGCCGCCTCGCCGCGGCCCGGGCGCGCGTCGCCGCGCAGCGCCGTGCGCTCGCGGCCGAGGTTCGCCGCGAACACCTGCGAGCCCGCGCCCGGGCTGCGGCCGCGAAGCGCGCCGCGACCTCGACCACCTCGACCACCTCGACCACGGTTCCGGGCGTCGCGACGCCGACCACCGCACCTGTCGCGGTGAAGCCCGGACCCTCGCCTCCCAAGTCGGCGGTCACGATCGTCGCCGCCGACGCGGCCGCGATCCAACAGGCGATCGACACAGTCAACGCCGCGTTCGCGAAGGGCGTCGCCGCCGGGATCGCGGCTTCGGAGTTCGCCAACTACTACGTCGGCGCCGGCATCTATTCCGACGGCGAGTGCTCGGCGTTCGAAGCCGGGCGCGGCCTCGGCATCGTCGCCGACCGGCTCGTCGTGCACCCGGGCTCCATCGTGCCGACCCCGGGTTGGGTCGATCCGGTGCTCCACGGAACGCCGAAGGGCCGGGTCTACGGGTTGACGATGACCGACCTCCAGATCCAGATCCAGACGAAGCAGACGCGCGCGCAGTCGGTGACGACGCATGCCACCGTCGGCGCGAACGGACGGGCGCAGCTCTTCTTCCGCTGTCGTTAGCACCCCCTCGTCTCTCATTCGGTTTGACCACCTCTCCCTATGCATGGACCACCCGCGCGCGAGCGGCTAACGTCACCGTGCGTAGATGAACTGTCCCGGGGCGCGCGGGATCGTCTGCCCAATGTGCGCGTCGTGGACAGAACTGGCAACGCACACGGGAGGCGCGGGCGAATGCCGAGACCGCATGGCGACACAACAGCGGCGGTCCTTCTCGGTGCGTGGACCGATTCCGACACGGCGATGCAGATCGTCGGAACGAGCTTGGGCATCTTCGGCGCCGACCTCCTCGATCCCGAGCTTGCACTGTCGAGCGAGACACCGTTGCGCAACGCGTTGTTCGACGTGTTGCTCAGCCTCGTCGAGGGCGGCGCGCTCGACATGCGCCCAACCGACGACGGTCTCTACGCGTTTCGCTGGCGACCCGACTACGCAGTGGCCGGACTCTCGCCGGAGACATCGATCTCGATAGACCTCGACGCGCCGTCGCCCTACATGGTCGAGCTGATGCAGATGCGCCGCGAACGCGACGAAGCGCTCGGGCGCGCGCACTTCGCCGAGGCGCTCGCGCAAGAACGCGAACAATTGATGCGCCTCGCCGACGTCCCGGTGCCGGTGCCCGGCTCCAACAACCGCGCGCCGGGCAAGGTGCGCGACGCGCTCGACGAGCGCGAGCAATCAATCCTCGACGTGCTCTACGCATCGCGCGGACCGAACGCGCAACCAGCGGCCGAAGAGATCGACCTCAGCGAGGGCGCGACCATCGACCTCGTGTCGATCGAAGTGGAGTCGATCGAGATCGAAGCCGTGGCCGCGCCGCGTGCCACGAAACCGCGGGCGAAGGCGGTCAAGCCGAAGGCCGCGCCGGCCAAGGCGACCAAGCCGAAGGTTGCAGCCGCGGCCAAGACCAAGACCCCGGCGGCAACGACCGCAACCGCGGCGAAGCCGGCGAACAAGCCGAAGGCCGCGGCGACCAAGGCGACGAAGCCGCGAGCCACCAAGACCAAGGTGAAGGCCGAACCGCCCGAGTCGAGCGACGTCGTCTACCTGACGCCTCCCGTGCCGGAAGCGCCGACCGACGACACCGTCGACGAGCTCGAGCACGATCAGATCGACGACGAGCCCAAGCCGCGCCGGGCCAAGTGGTCGGGGTACACGCTCGACAAGCCGCGCATGCACCTGTCCAGCGTCGATCGGATCGCCGACGAAGGCTGACGGCCCGCGACCGCTCGCTGCCGCCCCCGGCGGGCCCGCGGCCGTGACTGCGACAAGATACGAACCGTGACGACTGCCTTCGTCCTCTCGGGCGGTGCGAGCCACGGCGCGGTACAGGTCGGCATGTTGCAGGCGCTCGCCGAACGCAACGTGCACCCCGACCTCGTGTTCGGCGCGTCGGCGGGAGCGTTGAACGCAGCCTGGGTCGCCGGCGACCCCGCACTGGAACACCTCGACGCGCTCGCCGCGGTCTGGATCGCCCTGCGCGCCCGCGACGTGTTCCCGTTGCGCCCGGTCACCGGACTCCTCGGCTTTCTCGGGCGCCGCGACGCGCTCGTGTCGTCGTCGCGGCTGCGAGCGCTCGTCTCGCGCAATCTGCACTTCGCCCGCCTGCAGGACGCGCCGATCCCGCTCTGTGTCGTCGCAACCGAGGTGACGACCGGCCGCGAGATCGCGCTCACCACCGGCGATGCCGTGGAGGCAATCGTCGCAAGTGCGACGATCCCCGGCGTTCTGCCGCCGGTCGACATCGACGGTCGCACCCTGATGGACGGCGGCGTGGTGAACAACACCCCCATCTCCAACGCGATCGACGCGGGCGCGACGCGCATCTACGTGCTCCCGACGGGATACGCGTGCGACCTCGAACGGGCGCCGCGCAACGCACTCGGGATGACGCTGCAAGCGATCTCGCTTCTCGTGCAACAGCGGCTCATCACCGACGTCCACGAGCTCCAGCACCACGTCGATCTCCGGGTGCTCCCGCCGCTGTGCCCGCTCGACATCTCGCCCGCCGACTTCTCCCACGCGCGCGAGCTGATCGAACGAGCCCGCGCGAGCGCGGGCCACTGGCTCGACTCCGTCGACCTCACCAAGGACCGCGGCGCCGACCTCGGCCTCCACGACCACGGGTAGTTCGTACTCGGCCGGGCGCGGAGAAGCGGCTTCCGACCGGGGGAGGAGTCGGAAGCCGCTTCTCGGGTTGGGGGGGTCGCGGGGGTTACATGTTGGGGCACTTCACGTTGCTGCCGGCCACCGGCATGTGGCCGGGAGAACCGGTGCCTCCGGAGGGGCCGGCGGTGCCCGAAGACGAGGAGCTCGTCGTGGGTGTGGTCGAGGAGCTCGTCGCCGCGTGGGCAGCAACGCCACCGCCCAGGACGAGGGCGCCGGAGACGGCCAACGCCGCCGCGGCTTTGTGGATTGCTCGCATATTGCTCACCTCCCTCCGGGAATCGCTTCCGTTGTGGTCTGACAAGAGCCAGTCAAACGGACGCGACTGGGCGACCGATAGGAGATGCGCAAGAACCGATCAAGAAGATCGGGGCTATAGGTTCCCGGCCTCGCGATCGGTTGCGTACGTGGGGGAATGGGCCGTGAACCCACCGTCGACCCGGAGGGTCTCGCCCGTGACGAACGTTGCGTCGTCGGAAGCGAGGAAGACGACCGCCCGGGCGATCTCCTCGGGATATCCGAGCCGCCCGACGAGATGGCTCTTGCTGTAGCGCCGTAGCCGGGGGCCCATCGGGCCGCCCAACGCGTCCTGGGCCTCCTTGTCGACGACCACGCCGGGCGCCACCGCGTTGCACCGGATGCCGCGGTCGCCGTACGCAGTTGCGACGTACCTCGTGAGTGCGACGACACCGGCCTTCGACGTTCCGTAGGCCGCGAGCGACTCGCTGCCGTAGAACGCCGCGGCCGACGCGGTGTTGACGATCGAGCCGCCACCCCGTTCGAGCATCGCGGGAATCGCAAAGCGGCATCCGAGCATCGGGCCCGTGAGATTCACGGCCAAGACGCGCTCCCAAGTCGCGAGATCCATCGTGACGACGTCTTGATCG
Source organism: uncultured Burkholderiales bacterium (assembly GCA_964558245.1). Taxonomy (GTDB): domain Bacteria; phylum Actinomycetota; class Acidimicrobiia; order IMCC26256; family PALSA-610; genus JBBQER01. The sequence continues at coordinate 5,597 of CAZLEC010000157.1, forward strand.
ACTCGGTTCTGGTCGAGCGCGGCGGCGTTGTTGTGCAGCACGTCGAGACCGCCGAATACCGACACCGTGTCGGTGACCATTGCCTCGACCGCCGCCGGATCGGCAACGTCGGCGACCTGCGCGCGTGCGCGCCCGCCGCCGGCCTCGATCTCGGCGACGACCGCGCGCGCGGCGTCGGCCGCGATGTCGGCGACGGTGACCGCGGCGCCTTCGGCGGCCAGCATCCGCGCGGTTGCGCGCCCGATGCCCGAACCGCCACCAGTCACGATCGCAACCTTGTCGGTGAATCTCGTCACGCGCGCTCCGTCCTCGGGGAAGGACGCAGTCTTATCGCGCGTCGCAGGTCATGACGGCGACAGTGCCCCGGCGCTCCGGGCTTCGGCGCCCGCCCGGTGCTGCTCGGGCAGCAACGTCGCACCCGCGAGCAACGCCAGGAGGAGACCGGGAACGATGAACAACCAGGGAATGGGGCGGAGCGGGATCTTGTCGGCGTCGGCAAAGGTGCTCGCCAACGCAGCCTGGCTGTCGCTCAACGCGTGCGACTTCGCCGACGTCGATCGCGCCCACTCGTTCGCAAAGCCCGAGAGCGTCGGGAAGGCCCGATCGAAGTCGGCCGCGGGCGCCGCGGCCGAGAACGCGGGCTGGAGCTTGGTGCGCACGTCGGAGGCCATGCCGTCGAAGAGCTTCGTCGCCCCGACGGCTTTCTGCCCGGTCGCGGGCGCGAGCCCGACCCGACCGAGCTTGGTCACGCGCACCGCGGCATCGACCTTGCGCGGGATAGCGATCGCGAGCGGCGCGACGACGATCCCGATGCCGACGATCGCCAGGGCCGCGCTCGCCAGTCGCGTCGGCCGCAAGAGCGCGGCCGCGCCCACCGCGATCAGCAACACGCCGATGCCGATGAACAACCACGGCGCGCTCGAGAGTGGGAGCCACGACGTGGGGATGTCGGACGCCCGCGCGTAGTCGGCGCGGGCCGCTTGCATCTGACCGATGACCGGCCCGACGAGCGCGACGACTCCGGGCGCCTGCTGATCGAACGCATGGATCCCCGGCATGGTGCGGGAGACGTAGGCCGCGAAGGCTTCGTCGTTCATGCCCAGCGCGTGCTGCAGTCGGGGTTCGGCCTGCGCATCGAGTTGCGCACCGGCCGCCTTCACCGCGTCGAACTCGTTGCTGAGATCCGCGAGCCCGCGTTCCGACATGAGCGGTTGGTAGTAGTCGGCGATCTGCTGCGCGTCGTGCGAACGACTCACGACGTGCTCGGCGACCGTGAAGCCGATCAACACGATTCCCACCACGACAGCGAAACCCGGCCGCGACACGACGCATGACGAACATCCCTCCAGCCTCGAAGTTGGGGGTTGTTCGCTCCGTGCCGCACCTCGGATCAATCACGTGACGCGGCGATAGCTTCTTACGATGACGACATCGCAGGAACGGGCCCGACACTTTCTCGCACTGCACCACGAAGCCGAGCCGCTGTTGCTCCCCAACCCGTGGGACGCGGGCTCCGCGCGGGTGTTGGCGTCGCTCGGTTTCGCCGCGCTCGCGACGACGAGCTCCGGCTACGCGGCAACGCTCGGCCGGCTCGACGGCTCGGTCACTCGCGACGAAGCGATCGCGCACGGCGGAGCTGTCGCCGCCGCCACCGACCTCCCGGTGAGTGCCGACCTCGAGAACGGCTTCGCCGACGATCCCGCGGGCGTGGCGACGACGATCGGCCTCGCGATCGACGCCGGCCTCGCAGGAGGATCGATCGAGGACTACTCCGGCACCGACCTGTACGACGCCGATCTCGCGACGGCCCGCGTCGCGGCGGCCGCCGAGGTCGCGCACGGCGGCGACGTGCAGTTCGTGCTCACGGCGCGCGCCGAGAACCACATCCGCGGCAACCCCGACCTCGCCGACACGATCGCGCGGTTGCAGGCCTATCAGGCGGCCGGCGCCGACGTGCTCTACGCGCCCGGCCTGTCGGAAATCGGCGACATTCGCCGCGTCGTGGCGGCGGTCGACCTTCCGGTGAACGTGCTCGCGCTGCCGAACGCACCGACCGTCGCCGAGCTCGCGGCGGCGGGCGTGAAGCGGATCTCGGTCGGTGGTGCGTTCGCGTACGTCGCGATCGGAGCCGTCGCGGCAGCCGCGCGCGAGCTGCTCGAACAGGGCACCTACGGGTTCTGGGCCACGGCCGGCCCGGGCGCGGGCGTCGCCCGCGTCGCGTTCACCAGCTGAGCGACTTCGCGGCGAGGAACCCGCGCACATCGGGGAGCGCGGCCGGATCCTGCGCGAAGAATGCGTGGCCGCCCTCGTAGACCTCGAACCGCGCGCCGGGGATGCGCTCGGCGATCGCTCGGCCGTTGCTCGGTGGTGCGATGCCGTCGAAGCGACCGCTCGCGACCAACGTCGGGCTCGCGACCCGCGGCAACCGATCGAACACGTCGTGATGGCTGCGCGCCGCGAGCTGCTCCGTCTCACCGCGCAGCTGCTCGGTGGTCTTGCCGGTTGCCCGGCGCGCCGACATCATCTCGGCGAGCGCACGATCGCCGGGGTGCTCCGCCAACCACTCGGGCGTGAAGCGCGTGTCGAGGAGATGCGAGCCGAGTGCCGACCGCTCCTCCTCGGGGAGCGCGGCCAGCTCGTGGAGGGGGTACGACGCGCCGCCGGCGCCGCCGGGAGAGGTGCAGAGGAGGGCGAGCCGCTCGACGCGCTCCGGCCACGTCACCGCGAACTCCTGCGCGACCATGCCGCCGAAGCTCACGCCCGCCACGTTGCAACGGTCCCAGCCGACGTAGTCGAGCAGCGCCCGCGCGTCGGCGGCGTAGTCGGCCATCGTGTACGGCCCGGCCGGGATCTCGGTGCGACCGAGACCTCGCTGGTCGTGCACGAGCACCTCGAAGTCGGTCGTGAACAGCTTGATCAGCAGCTCACTCGTCGCGATCGACGCGCCCGAGCCGTTGAAGAAGGCCAGCCGCGGCCCCTGCCCCCACCGCTCGAAGTACAGCTCGATCCCGTTGACCGCGACGGAAGGCACGGCGCGAGGTTAAACAAGGTGAGCGCGGAACGCGCCGCTTGCGCTCCCGGTCAGACCCGCCGCCCGAGGAAGCACAGGAAGCGGGTCTGCTCGTCGGCTCCCGGCGGCGGTTCGATCTTGGGCCCGAAGCTGCCGGGGCCGCGAATCGCCTCGTCGGCCGGCTGGAGCATGGTGAACGCGTACGTGACGCCGGCGGGATCGAGGTGCTCGTCCTGACCAGTCGCGCGGGAGAGATCCCAGGTGTGCACGAGC
>CAZLEC010000158.1:0-8877 GCA_964558245.1 uncultured Burkholderiales bacterium
GCGGCGACCAAGGTGGCGACGAAGAGGGCGCGCCGCGGGCTTACGAGCTGCTTTGCGAGATCGAACGTAGCGAGGAGGCCGACGACGCCGATGGCCGCGACCTCGATCTGCAGTGCGGCAATTCGATTCCCGAACAACGAAACGACGGGGAACGACAAGACGAGTTGACCGACGAGGTTCATTGCCGCCCAGTTGCCGCCTGTGACCTTGAGGGAGTGGGCGAACTGGAATGCGGCGGGCGCGTAGGCCCAGTCGTCGTTCCGTGGAATTCCCAAGGCCCCGAAGTGCCACGCATACGCGATCGGCGCGACGCCCCCGACAAGCGCAAGCAGCATCAGGGCGGCACCGACGGACGGAGCACGGCCACGCGTTCCGATCGGTGGCGCGTCGCCCGGTCTCTCGAGATCGACCCTCGTCACGGTCATCGGCAACGCGACGCTGACCATTACCGCAGGGGACTCTGCCGGGGACCGACTCACGCGTGTCGTCATCCTGAACCCGCACGCGCGCCGGCGTATAGGACGACGCGTTTGTCTAATGGTGGCGCCTCGGTATTGCTTCGTGTCGGGCTTGCGAAGACCGCAGCAATGGCTCCGACACAGGCAATCAGCCGGAAGATCGCTGCCGCGGTCGGCGTGGCGCCGAGAGTGGGAGGCAGCTCGAGGAGCAGTACGACAAAGAAGGTGGTGAGAGGCCACCGCCAGCGCGGCTGTAGGAGGTCCCAGACGAGCGCCGCGAACACAAACCCGGTCGTGTAGTACGAACGTGCGCTGGGATCGAGCATGATCCGGACGGCAACGACAACGAGCGCGACTCCTTGCCAACGGCGGAGCCTGACGGCAGCCAGACCGAGCGCGAGCGCCGCGCCGAACTGTGCCAGTCGATCCCATCGCGGGGTGCGCCGGGCGGCAACTCCGACCAGCCGCAGAACCGAGCCTGCATCAACAGGGATCGTGTAGTGCGCGGCGAGCAGTGTCTTGGGGTCCGCGACCACGAATGGCGCCCAAACCGCGAGACCGAGAAAGACCGCGATGGCCGACGCGATCCGCCGTCGCCCGTACGGCACCTCCGCGAGGAGCGGCAGGAACATGATCGCCCAGGGCTTGGCCGCGGTCGCCGCGCCGATCGCCGTTGCCGCCCACCACCAACTCGATCGACGCGCGATCGCATGAATCGCGAATGCTACGCAGACGATCGCGATGACGTCATCGATATGGAGCGACTGGAGTGCGAGATGGTCCCACTCGAGCAGGAATGAACCTCCTGCGAAGAGGAAGCCGCCGCGAGAGAGGAAATATCGAGACGCGACGTGGTCGGCGGCGTCGGCGAGGAGCCAGAGGACTCCGAGACCGGCGGCCAACACCACGACATGCGCGACGATCACGACGTGGCTGCCGCCAAGCTCGCGGAGTACCTGTGCGGCAAGGACGGAGAGCGGTCCGAACTGATCAGCGGGGATCACGTGATACAAGTGCAAACCGACGATGTGTCCGTGCGATCGGAGTCCGCCGAACGCGAGCGCGGCGGCTTGATTGAAGTACCGCCATGACACTGGAACCGTCGTTGGCATCCGCATCACAGCGATCACGGCCGACCAGGTCGCGAGGGCGATCCAGTCAACGCGGGTTTCGGCACCGCGCCGTTCACGGACGCGGGTAGCGGCGGCCGCCGGCCGGAACCTCGCTCGCCTTCGCACCGCTTCCACAGATCCTCCAAGTGCCGCGACGGCAACGAACTGAGCACTCGTTAGCCTGCGAAGGTAAGGATCCGCGAAGAACGGCGTTTGTACGCCATCACGATGTGCAGACCGCTGCACGCACTGCGTTCACGAACGTGACGTGGAGTTCGCCGCGATCCGCGCAGGCGCGCCGGAGCGATGCCGCGTGTACAGCACGGCTCAGAGCGCGGCGGATGGGACCGTGCGACGCCGTGACCGCCGAGCGCACACGGTCAGCGTGCGGCGGAAACCTGCGTGGCGTCCTTGCCGGATTCTTGAGTGTCTCTGGGGTTGCTCACACCTTGCGGATCGACACTCCGGGTATGCCGCCGCCAAGCAAGCGCACGTCGATGCGTCGTGCTCTTCAAGCGCGTGACGCAGGCCTCGCGCGGATCTCGATCGCAACCCGGGTGCTCGTCGCCGCTTCAGTTGCGGCGAGCGGGATGTTCATGGCCCTGGCCGCATGGGCGCAGCCAGGGCGCACCACCTCGGGAGTCTCCGCCAGGCAGGCTCGCGCGGCGGCTTCGGGCTCGTCGGCGTCCGGGTACGCCGGCAGCGCGGGCGGGCGGCGTGGGTACGGCGACGACCAGAGTCTCTCGCCGCCGACCACGCTGCCCGTACCGAGCGACCAGTACCCGAGTCCGGCGGTGGTCTCCGGGGCGTCGTGAGCGCGGGGAACGTCGTGCTGTAACACCGAGTCGCAGTGGAGTACGTGCCTTAGGTCCCTTGAGGTAAGGATCAGTCAAGATTGCGGCTGGGACCACCGTTTGCGCTTCGCTTTGGGTCGAGCACTGTCGATGAGCGAGTGCCGGCATCCGTCGGCTCCACGGAAGGACACGTGCAGTGACCATTTCAGCGGTGAGCAACTCAGCTGGTTACCCAGCCCCGGTACGCCCGCAGCAGGCGTCTCCGGCGCCCAAAGCGGCTGTCGCAGGGGTCGGCGGAGACGCCGACGGCGACAATGACGGCAGCAAGGGCGGGACGGTCGACATCCGCGCGTAACCGGCAGCACGACGGACGTCGCCCCGTTCCGACTCGTGACCAACGGCCGGGAAGGAGCGGGGCCGCGCCTCGGAGCGCTATGCCATCGCCGGCGTTTGTCGCGACGGGGTCAGCGGCAACGGCCAGGGGCGCGTTCGGATCGCGGCGTCGACTGTCGTGAGCTTCTACCGAGCGGATGCGCCGCCTTCGCCGTCGGCGCGTTGGTCCAATTCGTGCAGCCGGCGGGCCATGCCATGCAAGAGCGAATCGCGGAACGTGGGAATCTCATCCAATGCCTGCATGAACGCGACACGCGACAAGGCGACCAACGAGAGGGGGCCGACTGCCGTGATCGTTGCGTCTCGCGGCGCGGGATCGAACAGCGAGAGCTCACCGAAATAGTCGCCGGGTCCGAGCATGTCGACCTCGCGGCCACCGCGCGTAACACATGCACGTCCGCTCGCGATGAGGAAGAACGTTCCGCCCTTGTCGCACTCGCGCACCACAACATCGGAATCGCCGGCTTTGCGGGTATCGCCGAGTTCGGCGAGCCGGTCGAGTTGTTCGGACGTGCACGAACCGAACATCGGGATCTTGGAGAGATGGGCCCGATAGGGCGAGTCATGATCGCCGACCATGTGCACCTTTGTCTCCCTATGCGAACACGTCGGATCGTAACCATGCTGCATACTCCCGAGATTAAGAAATGAACAAGACTTCTTCCGCCGACCACCGGCCTCAAAGCCGGTGCTCGCGGACACCCGTCCCGGCAGGAGCGGCCGTCGCCATGATGCTGTAGTTCAAGGCTCGATCTGGCTCGTGGCGCGTCCGCGACCTGTTGTATCCGGCCTATCGTGGCTGCGTGCCGCGACGGCGTGATGACGATCCTGACGGCGAAGTTCGCCTGCCGCTCGGAGTCACGCCGGCGACCAATGGCGAGTATGTCCCGGAGGAGCCGACGCGGCACGATCTCGAGGTGGATGCGAGCGCGCTCGCGCGGGCCGACGATGCAGCGCGCGCGGTCGGGTTGGAGCGAAGACGGTTTCTACAGACGGCCGGTGGTGTCGCGGCAGTGCTCGCCACGATCGACCTCGCGGCGTGTAGTTCATCGGCGCGGACCGCGTCACCTCCGATAACGACGACAGCGCGGTCCACGACCTCTCGTCCGGGTGGTTCGTTCACGGTTCCGCCCGCACACGATGTCGAGGCTTGCGAGCACGCACTCGGCGGGAATGACCAGTTCGTGGTCGATGTACACACGCACCACGTGATGCCGGACGGGCCGTGGACCAAAAATGCACAACGTGATCGCCCCGAACTTCGGTGATCTCAGCGCCCGGCTCGACGAGATGGTGGCCACCGCTCACACGGGCAAGGTCGCAGCGTTCAAGGTGTACAGGGCGTGGGGTCCCGGCGGCCGAGGATTCTCTCTGGACGATCCCGCGATTGGGCTTCCGGTCATCCAAAAAGCGCTCGACCTCGGCGTAAAGGTCTTCATCGCGCACAAGGGTCTCCCGCTCGTGAACTTTGACCCGTCACACAACGGTCCCGATGACATCGTGGCCGTCTCCCGTCAGTTCCCCGATATGCAGTTCGTGGTGTTCCATGGCGCATGGGACAAGAACCACGTCGAGGGTCCGTACAACCCGAACGCGCGAATCGGCATCGATACCTTCCTGCGGGCGCTCGATGCACACGGCGTCCCGCCGAACGACAACGTGTGGGTCGACGTCGGAACGGTATGGCGAGAAGTACTTCGAGACCCCACAACCGCAGCGCACACGCTCGGCAAACTCCTCAAACGCGTCGGATCACACCGCGTCCTCTGGGGCACAGACGCGATCTGGTACGGGTCACCTCAAGCGCAGCTGAAAGCCTTCCGCGCGTTCACGATCTCGAACCAGTACCAAGACCAGTTCGGCTACCCATCGCTCAGCGAGAGCGTCAAAGACCAAGTACTCGGCCTCAACGCAGCGCACCTGTTCAACCTCGACGTCCACGCCACCCGTTGTGCCCTCGCGAGCGATCCAATTACCACTGCGCGGACCACCGCCGCGCATCTACGCGAAGAACAAATACTCCCTGCCGCGTTCCGACCGAACGGTCCCACCACCCGACGCGAGATGCTCCAATGGCTCGCCTCGCCTGCGACGAATTGGTCACCGCTCTGAACCCAGGCCCGCGACTCGCAGGCATCGCCCGCAACGGAACGGCCGCGCCTGGCCGCGGCTTCGCCGCGACGAGTCCGGCGAATACGGTGATCTCGTCGTGAGCGACGAGATCACTGCGCGGTCGTGACGCTGTTGCGACGGGCGGCTGCTGCGCGTCGCGGTGCGAGGATCCGCACCAGCGTCATGAAGAGCACCAGGCTCGCGGTGAGCAGGCACGCCCATTGGAAGAGGGCGTTTCGTCGGTCGGTGCCGGCGGTGAGGCCGTGGACGGTGGCCAACGCGAACAGCGGATAGCTCGAGAGGTGGATCGAATGCCAGACGCGCCGCGAGAGCCGGCGCATCGCGAGCGACGTGAGTTCGATTGCGAGCAGCAGGTACAACGCCACGATGCCGAGCGAAACGGCGCCGGGTCGGTAACTCGAGAGCTGAGGTACGAATAGCTCGGCCAGGCCAAATTTGACGAACGGGTCGAGCGCGAGACCGAGGAGGTGCACGCCAACTAACGCAACGCAGAGCCCGGCGGCAAAGCGATGCACATCGAGCACCCACGCCGGGGCCGGTCGTCGCACGAGACGGGTTGAGAGTTGGAGACCGCCGATCAGAGTCAGCGAGACGAGTGCCCATGCGATGATCCCGGCCGCGCGCGCGGTGTACCACCAGGTGTGAGAGGGCACCGATTGAGTGTAGGGCCATGACCGTTCAGCTCCCTCTCGTGGCGGTATGTACGACGCTGCCCGCGTTGCCGGCCTGGGCGCCGGTGTTCGACGTGGCTCCGGGGTTGTTCGTCGACGCCGTCGATGCTGCTACTGATTGCGCCGCGCCGGTTGAGCGATTGGCAACCGCGATAGCGGTCGCAACCGAGAAGAATGACGTGACGCTGAGTCCGGCGAGAACGATTCGGGTCGTCGCAGCAGGGTGTCGACGCCGGGTTCTCGGAGACGGCGCGGCCGGCGGCGTCGACGTCGTCGAATCGGTGTTGTCGCTCGGTGTCGGGCCGGGTCGGCCTGATGTCGCTCGACGTTCTTGGAGTCGGCGCAGCCGCTCCACCGCGTCATTGGGCAACGGGTTGTCATTCATTGTTCGCCTCTCGTAACCGCGGCGCCTTCAGCGCCGATCTGGGTCGAGCGCGCACTGTCGTCGTGCTCGCGCTCTCGTACCGATGCTTTCGAAACGGTCGCCGTGCTCGCCGCAGCGGCGCGGACACCGTTCCGGCTCGCCGCCGACGCGGTCGCCCCGCCGAGGCCGAGCGCCCCGGCGTTCGCGGCCAGCGCGACGGCGCCTGAGGTCAGGCTCATCGTGAGCGCCACGGCGAGTGCAATTGCTTTGGGTCTGTCCATGTCGGGTCTCCTGGCCTCAGGCGGGCTGCGCACGCTGTGTGCTTCGCCCGGCGGATCTACAAGAGAGTCAACCGAGGGGCCGTGAAGGCCAACGGTGACGGTGCATGAAGCTTCTGTGAAGCGGATCCGTGGGCGAGCGGGGCGGTCTAGCGTCTCGAGGTGTGAGCACAAATGCGAAGCCGCGCATCGTCGTCGCCGACGACGAAGCGCATATCCGCGATGTGGTGCGCGGATACCTCGAGGCCGAAGGTTTCGAGGTGGTGCCGGCAGCCGACGGGAGCGAGGCACTTCGACTCGCGCTGGAGTGCCGCCCCGATCTGGTCGTGCTCGACGTCGGGATGCCCGGTATCGACGGCATCGAAGTCCTTCGGCAACTACGTACAGCGTCCGACGTGTACGTCATCATGCTGACCGCACGCGCCGAGGAGGTCGACAAACTCGTTGGTCTGGCGGTCGGAGCCGACGACTACATGACCAAGCCGTTCAGCCCCCGGGAGCTTGTCGCTCGAATCAAAGCGGTGCTGCGACGTGCGCGGAGCTCGGCGGCCGCGGGCGATGGGGAGCGTCTGACTTTCGCGGGGCTCACGATCGATGTTGCCCGCAGGGAGATCCAGCGGAACGGCAATCGAGTCGAGTTGAGCGCACTGGAATTCGATCTGCTCGTCGCTTTGGCGCGATCGCCCGGCCGAGTGCTCACCCGGAGGCAGCTACTGGAGCAAGTGTGGGGCTGGGACTTCTTCGGCGACGAGCGGGTTGTTGACGTTCACATTCGAAGTATCCGCCAGGCACTCGCAGATCCGGCTGACACACCGACACTGATCGGTACGGTGCGCGGCGTCGGGTATCGATTCCTCGGGAACGCGGAGTGAAGCGCCTCCGCCGCCTCGACGTCCGGCTGTTCGCGTCGTACGCGCTCGTCGTGGTCGTTGTCGTAGCGGCGCTGGTGCTGACCTTTGCGTTCCGGGCCCCGACCCTCTTTGCCGACCGGATTCACAGCGCCGGCGCCGCGGGGCGCACCGAGACCGAGTCGCACCGCGCGTTCTCCAGCGCGCTCTGGAGCACGTTGCCGATCGCGCTCGTCGTCAGCGCCCTCGCCGCGGCCCTGGTCTCGGCCTTCGTCACCCGCCAGATCCTCCGGCCGATCGCGGCCGTGCGTAGTGCAACGGCGCGACTCGCCGCCGGTCGCTACGACGAACGCGTCGCCGAACCCGCGGCGCTCGAACTGGCCGCGCTCGCCGGTGACGTGAACCGGCTCGCTGACGCCCTGCAACACACCGAGGCACGGCGCGCCCGCCTGATCGGCGAAGTCGCGCACGAGATGCGAACTCCGCTGACCGCGATCAACGGGTTCATCGAGGGCATCCTCGACGGTGTGTTCCAACCCAGCGAGGAGATCCTCGCGAACGTCGGCGAGGAGACCGCCCGGCTCCAGCGCCTCGCGACGGATCTTGCGACCCTGTCGCGTGCCGAGGAAGGGGCGTTGGAGCTCGACCTGACCGGCGTCGACCTGCGGGAGCTCGTCACCTTCGCTGCGACGAGGCTGCAACCGCAGTATGACGACAAGGGCGTCACGCTCGCGCTCGGGGACGGACCGGCGGTCCCCGTGCTCGCTGACCGAGATCGCATCGTCCAGGTTCTGACCAACCTGCTCGGCAACGCGCTCACGTACACACCGCCCGGTGGTCGCGTCGCCGTGCAGACTCGGGAGCACGGGGGTACTGCGTCGGCGACCGTCTCCGACAATGGCGTGGGCATTTCCGCCGCCGACCTGCCCCTGGTCTTCGAGAGGTTCTTCCGTGTGCCCGGGCTCGAGCGTCCGCCCGGTGGGAGCGGAATCGGACTCACCATCGCCGCCGGAATCGCTCGCGCGCACCACGGCGAGATCCGAGCCGACTCGAGCGGCCCGGGCCGCGGAGCCACGTTCACGCTCGAGCTTCCCTCCGGCACCGGCACGGCCTGACAAGCTTCATCCGAGCTTCACACTGTCGCACGCAGGTGCTTCACCCGGACGCGGTCTCCTGAAGTCCTACACCCGCTCGACGAGCGGGTCGGTCCGAACGGAGACCCAATGGCAACGGCAATCGCACACGAGCAGCGCACGACGAACGCGAATCGTCGTGCACACGTCATGGGCACCGAGGCGCACGTCATCGTCGTCGCCGACGACGCCGACTACCTCGCCCAGGTCGCGATCGAACGCCTACAGCAGCTCGAGGCACGCTGGAGTCGCTTCCTTCCCGACAGCGAGATCAACCGGCTCAACGACCACCCGGGTGTACCGGTGCTCGTCGCGCCCGAGACGTTCCAGCTCATCGCGCACGCGCTCGAGGGGTGGCGGATGACGCAAGGAAACTTCGATCCGACCATCCTCGCCGACCTGTGTGCCGAGGGATATAACCGCACATTCGAGCTCCTGGCTCGTCCGAAAGCGTCTTCGCGTGAGGTGGTGCGCGGCGACGCCGACAACGGGCGAACCCCGGCGGCACGCGATCATGCGCCCGACATTCGTCTCGATCAGATCGTCGGCACGGTGCGAATCGGGCCGAATACGAGCTTCGATCCGGGCGGGATTGGCAAGGGATTCGCCGCCGATCTCGTTGTCGCGGAGCTCCTCTCCAGTGGCGCCCGCGGCGCACTCATCAGCGTCGGCGGCGACCTGCGCGCCGCGGGC
>CAZLEC010000159.1:0-8840 GCA_964558245.1 uncultured Burkholderiales bacterium
CTGCCGACGAAGACGATTCAACTCGTCAACGTGCGCGCCAGCCAGATCAACGGGTGTGGAGTCTGTCTCGAAGGCGACGCGCGCAGCGCGAAGAAGGAAGGCGAAACCGACGACCGCCTCTTCGTGGTCGCCGGTTGGCGCGACACGCCGTACTTCACCGACGCCGAGCGGGCCGCGCTCGCGCTCACCGAAGCGGTCACCCGGCTGAGTGACGTGGCCGACCCGGTACCCGACGACGTGTGGGACGAAGTTGCCCGCCACTACGACGAGAAAGCGCTCGCCGCGCTGGTGCTCGCGATCGCCAACATCAATCTCTGGAACCGGCTCAACACTGCGACCAAGCAACAAGCCGGCACCTACGAGTGGTGACAGCGGGAAGGCCCGTCAGTCGAGCACGGCCAGGACCTCACCGATGATCTTCGTGGCCTCGTGCGCGGGAAGCGGCTCGCCGCCCTCGGCCGCGGCGACCTCGTCGGCGAACGCCTCGACCGCGTGCACCCCGCCGACCAGCACGTGGCGCAGCGCCTGTCCGCTCGCTTCCGGATCTGCGAGTGCTTCGACTGCCCGGGCAACCCCGTGATCGGATGAGATCGCGACCGCGTGCACCAGCGTCATCGCCTCCTGGCGCCCGCGAGCGGTGGAGACAACGGGCGGGCGATCAGGGTTCTGCTGGGAATCCCATTCGGCCAGCGCTTCGTCGTACCCGCCCTCGCCCGGATGGATGACGCGCGTCGTCGGTGCGACCGGCGACTCTGCGGCCTCGCCATCGGACGCGACGGGCGCCGTGTCGTCGTCGTGGCCGTGCTGCCGGCTCTTCACCAACGCGACGACGAGCGAACCATCGGCATTGCGAACGATTTCCATGTTGACGGGTCTCCTCGGCTCACACCTCGACCCCCGCCAGGAGATCGATGGTAGCCACGCGCGCGCGGTCCGCACTGCTCTTGCGTCGCGGCCGCTTCGACGCAACGCCGCGTGAGCCGCTCGGGGCGGATCAGAAGCCGTAGAGACGCGCGCAGTTCCCGGCGAGGATGAGGTGCTTCTCGTGAGCCGGAACACCCGACATCGACGCTTGGATCGTGCGCCAGGAGTACGGCCAATCGGCGCTGATGTGCGGGTAGTCGTTGGACCACAGGATCCGTTCGACACCCACGTCGGCGCGGACGCGCAGCCCGAAGGAGTCGGTCATGTAGCCGTAGTGGAAGTGCTCGGCGATGTACTCGCTCGGCAACTTGCGCAGTCCGAACCTGCTCACCGGGTCGAGCCGGTGGTAGTTGTTGTCGATCTGCTCCTTCACGTACGGAACCCAGCCGAAGTCGACTTCCGCGAACACGACGTTCAGCCGGGGGAACCGGTCGAAGACACCGGCCATCACCAACTCGATCATGCGGTTGGGCGCGTCGAAGAACCGCCCGTAGCCCGGGAGATGCGAGCGGTGCGCGGCCGGCATCTGCTGAGACAGCGAGACGTGGATCCCGAGCGGGACACCGCGCTCGGCGAGCGCGCCCCACACCTGATCGTCTTCGGGTTCGATCGAGAGCGTGCCGTTGGGATAACAGCCCATGACCACACCGCGCATGCCCGGCCGATCGAGGACACGGTCGATCTCCGCGACGCTCTCGCCGACCCCACCGCGGTTCGGGAGTATCGCGAGGCCGCCGAAGCGACCGGGTGCATGCGCGACGAACTCCGACATCCAGTCGTTGTATGCCTTCACCATTGCGAGGTGATACTCCGCGTCGCCGTTGGCGATGATCGCCGCTGAAAGCCGCGGCGTCGGGTACAGCACCTCCGCGTCGACTCCGTCGCGATCCATCTCGTCGAGACGGGCGGCGGGCTCGTAACCGCCCGCGCGAATGTCCTCGAACCTGACCCATCCCTTCATGGCCTCGGGCGCCAGGCCCGCGCACGCGTTCATGCCGAAGTTGATCGGATCGCGCACCCCTTCGATGACCCACGCGTCGCCTTCGTCGAATCGCTCGATGCGTGGGGCTCGCTCGCGCAGCGCGGCGGGAACCCGGTCGAGCCAGAGATCCGGCGGTTCGTTCACGTGGCTGTCCGCCGAGATGAGCTGATACCCGACGGAGTTGGTGTCCACAGCCGGGTAACTTACGAGCATCTTGGGAACCGCCACCGTCGGTCCGCGCGCGGCCAGTGTCTTCGCGATCAGCATCACGCCCTTCGACGCCGAAGGCCGGCTCGACGAGACCGCGTTTCGCCGGCATTTGCAGCGGCTGGTCGCCGCCGGAATCGGGGTGTACGTCGGCGGTGGGGGCAGCGGTGAAGGCTTCGTTCTCACTCCCCCGGAGCGGCGCCGCGTCCTCGAGATCGGCGCGGAGGAGCTCAGCGGCAAGGTCCCGTTCCGATCGATGGGAGTCGAGACCCGCTCGGCCGAGGAGATGATCGAGTACGCACGGGTTGCCGAGTCGGTCGGAGTCGACGCGGCCCAGATCTACTCGCTCGATCTGGGGCACGGTCATCTCCCCACCGACGACGAGATCCTCGAATACCTGATCGACGTGCTCTCGGCGACCACCGTCCCAACGGTGCTGTCGACGCATCAGTCGGTCGGGTACCGCATCGCCGTCGAGTCGATCACTCGCGTCGTCGACCGCTTCGACCATGTGGTCGGCGTGAACAGCAGTCACGGCGACCTCGCCTACCTCACCGCGCTCGTCGACGGCGTCGGCAACCGCGTCGACGTCCACGTCGGCGGGCCGCTGCAAGCGTTGGCCGCGCTCGCACTGGGCGCGAACGGGTTCTTGAGCTCCGAGGCGAACCTCGCGCCGCGTCTGTGCGCTTCCGTGATCACCGCGTACGAACAAGGCGCCGGCAACGAGTTGCTCCCGGCGTTCGCGCGGCTCGCTCGGCTGTCGATGGCGCTGTATTCGCAGGGTGGGATCCGGGCGACGAAGGCCGTGTTGAACCGCCTCGGGCTGCCGGGTGGCTATCCCCGCAAACCTCAGCTCCCGGTCGCCGACGCGACCGTCGACGCGCTCATGATGGTCATCGACGACCTCGGGCTCGCCCGGCTCGAAGGCTGGTGAAGCCGCTCACCCGCCGGCCAGGCCCAATCCGTCGATGCGGGCGCGGAGATCCGGCGGGAGACTCCCCATCGCTTCGGCTTCCACACACTGCGCGAGCTCGGCCCGGTTCTTGACCCCGAGCACGACCGTGTCGACGCCCTCCATGTCGAGGGCGTACCGGTGCGCGAGCAGCGCGGGATCGGTTCCGAGCTCGGCGCACAGCGCGCGGAACGGAGCCGCCCGCTCGTAGTCGGCCGCTTCGGGATGGCTC
Source organism: uncultured Burkholderiales bacterium (assembly GCA_964558245.1). Classification (GTDB taxonomy): domain Bacteria; phylum Actinomycetota; class Acidimicrobiia; order IMCC26256; family PALSA-610; genus JBBQER01. Next base: position 3,298 of record CAZLEC010000159.1, read on the forward strand.
GCCTTCACCGCGCGGTCGAACTTCGCGGTGAGCGCGCCCGCCTGCACCGCGCGGATGCCCATCACCCCCACGCCATTGGCCTGCGCGGCGGCGATGATTGCGCGCGGGCGCGGCGCCTCGGAGTATCTCCGGATTCCACCGGGCGAATCGAGCAGGTTGCTCACCGCCTGCACGACGCTCGGCTTCACGGTGTGCTGCACGGCCTTCACGATCGTTCCCGGTATGCCCACACCGGTGATGCCCCAGGCTCCGATCCGTCCGCGCCGCTTCAGGTCTTCGAAGGCCGGAACGACTTCGTCGACATACTGGCTCCACGGCGTGGCGAACGCGGCGCGCTGGTCGTTTCCGTGCGCGTACACGGTGTCGTCCTCGCAGATGTTGCTGTGCAGGAAGTACACGTCGACCCGTTCGAGGCGCATGGCGACGAGACTCGCGTCGAGCGATTCCTCGAGCTTCGCGACAACCGTTCCGACGGGACGCGTTCCGAGTTGACACTTCGTCGTGATGCGAACACCGGCCGGCAACGCGCCGGCGAACGCCGCGGCGATGACCGACTCGCACCCGCCGTACATCGGAGCCGTGTCGACGAGGTTGACACCCGCCGCGAGTGCCGCGTGGACCGTGGCGACGGCCTCCTCGTCGGTGGTTGCTCCCCATCCCTGCCCGAGCCCGCCCCCGCCGAGGGTCAACCGACTCACGTCGCCGAGCTCGCCGAGCCTCGAATTCTGCATTGTCGACCGTCTCCCGAGGTGGCGACCGTCGACGGCACCACCGTATGCAGCGACCCCTTCGGGACTCAGTATGGTCGGATCGGGACAGTTGGCGACGACCGCGACAGGAGCACGAGCATGGGGACGAACCAGCGATCGCAGATCGTGATGACCGACGAGGAGATCGCCTCGTTCATCGAGCGCAGCCGTACCGCGACGATGGCGACGATCGGACCGAACGGGACCCCGCACCTCGTCGCGATGTGGTTCGCGGTCATCGACGGCCAGATCTGGTTCGAGACGAAGGCGCGCGCCCAGAAGACGGTCAACCTGCGCCGCAACAACCGCATCACCTGCATGATCGAGGACGGCCTCACCTACGACACGTTGCGCGGCGTCTCGATCGAGGGCACCGGCACGATCGTCGAGGATCCCGACACGATCTGGAAGGTCGGCGTCAACGTGTTCGAGCGGTACACCGGCCCCTATACGGAGGAGATGAAGCCGTTCGTCCAGGTCATGCTCAACAAGCGCGTGGTCGTTCGTGTCGACGCGACCCGCACGCGATCGTGGGATCACCGCAAGCTCGGAATGGACCCGATGCCGATCAGCGGATCGACGGCGCAGTACCTCAACACGGACAACGGTTGAACCTGCGACCCGCAACGCGTGCCGGTACCGTGCACCGATGCCCGACGAACCCACTGAGTTGACGCCCGTCGCCGGCGCCGCGTTCGCGCGCCGGTACGGACCGCGCGCGCTGGTGGCCGGCGGCGCCTCCGGCCTGGGCGCCGAGTACTGCCGTCAGATCGCCGCGACCGGCATCGACCTCCTGATCCTCGACCGCGACGAAGCGGCGCTGGAAGCAACCGCGACCGAGCTGCGGTCGGCGCCGCAGGCAGTCGAAGTCGTGACTGCCGTCGTCGACCTCGGTCAGCCGGCCGAGCCCTTGCTCGACGCGGTGCGCAACGCCGTCGGCGACCTCGAGATCGGTCTCCTCGTCGCGAACGCGGCCTGGTCGCCCGTCGGCCCGTTCCTCGACTCCGGGCTCCCCGCGTTGCTCGCAGCCATCGACATCAACTGCCGGGCGCCCGTGGTGCTGGTTCACGAGCTCGGCGCGCGCATGGCCGCCCGCGGCCGGGGCGGGATCATCATCATGTCGTCGCTCGCGGCCGAGACCGGCACTGCACAAGTCGCGCTGTACTCGGCGACCAAGGCGTTCGATCTCGTGCTCGCCGAAGGGCTCTGGTACGAGCTACGCGACCGCGGCGTCGACGTCGTCGCGATCCGCCCGGGATCGACCCGGACCCCCGGATGGCAGTCGACGCAGCCCGCGAGCGGCGAGCTCAAGGGTGTCATGGAACCGGCCGACGTCGTGCGCGACGCGCTCGCCGCGCTCGGCACGACCCCCTCGATCGCGGCCGGGGCCGCCAACCGCGCGGCCGAAGCGATGTTCCGCAGCATGGCCCGCCGCGACGTGATCGAGCTGATGAGCGGCATCACCTCCCGGCTCGTCGCGCCCGACGCCTGAGCGACGGCGCGCGTCAGGCGTACTGCGCGATCGCGGCGGTCGCGGCCCCGACGTAACCGCCGCCGAACTTGATCGCGTGCACGACGAGCGGCGCGATCTGGTGCAGGGCGACGCGATCTTCCCAACCGGGCTCGAGCGGGAACACCTCGGCGTACGCGGCGAAGCACGCGCTCGAGAACCCGCCGAAGAGCCGCATCATCGCGAGGTCGAACTCGCGGTGACCGCCGTGCGCCGCCGGATCGATCAGCCAGCTGCGACCCGCGACGTCCACCAACCGGTTGCCGGCCCACAGGTCGCCGTGCAACCGCGCGGGCGGCTCGCCGGTGTCGAACGCGGCGAGCCGGTGCGCGAGGCGCTCGAGGTCGGCGATCGCCGGCGGCGCGAGCGCGTTGCCCTCGCGTGCCAACCGTGCGAGCGGCAAGAGCCGGTTCACCGCGTAGAACTCGGGCCAGGTTGCACACGGCTCGTTCGGCAGTCCCCGACTCCCGGTGCTCCTCCGGTCGTCACGGCCGAACGCGGGCGCGCCCGCCCGATGCATGGCGGCCAGACCGACACCGAGATCGGGCTCGGTAAACGGCGCGGCGCGGCCTTCGTCGACCCATTCGAGCACGAGATGATTCGGTGAGTCGTCGGAGACCGCGAGCACCTCCGGTACCGCGAGCGTGTCGGTGGCCCGCAGCCACGACAGACCCGTCGCCTCCGTCGTGAAGAACCCGGGCGTCGCCGACGGGTGCGTCTTCGCGAACACACGACGCCCGTCGTCGAGGTCAACGGCGTACGCGAGCGCGACATCTCCGCCGCGCACCGGCGCCGCCCGGGTGACGCTTCCCGCGAGTTCGGTCTCGATCGCGCGCTGCAGCGCAGCGTCCATCGCGCAGAGGCTACGGCCGGTCCGGCGTGCCGCTCGGCTCGTCGACCGGTGGCCGGCGGTCGGCCCACGGTCGTGCGTCCTCGAGCGCCGCCGCGAGGCGAAGCAGGGTCACGTCGTCGCCCGCACGACCACACAGCTGGACGGCAAGGGGCAAGCCTCGGGAATCGAATCCGGCGGGAACCGATGCCGCGGGCTGCCCGATCGCGTTCCACGGCGCCGCCCACGCCACCTCGTTGAACGACCGATACAGCGACCGCACGACGCCTCGACCCGCCACGTCGGTGATGATCGGCGGCGGTCCTCCGACCATCGGCGTCAGCACGACGTCGGCCCGCTCGAAGCTGCGGTTCATACGCGCCGCGATCGCGGGCTCACTCCGGCGTGCGATCGCGAGCCACGAATCCGCGACCAACGAGCCCAACGCGGCCAGGCGGCGGGTGTTGCGCTCCAATCGCTCGGGCCGGGGCATCGCCGCGACATCGTGCTCCACGCCCTTGAGGTATCGCACCGTGACGTTGAGCAACGCGTTCAGTCCGTAGTCGACCTCGTGCTCGAAGACGTCGTGACCGAGCGAACGCAGGAGTGCGGCGGTTCGCTCGATCGCGTCCCTCTGCTCGCTCGTGAGGCACGCGAGCGAGCCGAGCGGCGGTTTCAAGGAGACTGCGATTCGCAGTCGGTCGGGCGGGCGCTCGAGCGCGGCGCGGAAACCGCCGGCCGGAGGGTCGGCGACCGTGGCGTCGAGAAACACAGCTGCGTCGCGCACGCGGCGAGCGAGCGGGCCGTACACCGTGAGGCCGTTCCAGGCGTCGAAGTGATCGGGCGCCAACGAGATGCGGTCGCGTGTGGGCTTGATGCCGAACACGCCGGTCAAGGCCGACGGGTAACGGATCGAGCCGCCGCCGTCGGAGCCCAGCGCGACACCGCACATGCCCGCCGCGGCCGCGACCGCGGAGCCTCCGGACGAGCCGCCCGGTGTCCTCTTCGTATCCCATGGATTGCGCGTCGCTCCCCATGTGAGCGACGCGGTCCACGGCCAAACCGTCATCTCGGGAACGTGCGTCTTGCCGATCACCAGCGCGCCGGCCGAGCGCAGCCGCGTCACAACATCGGAGTCGACCGACTTCGGCGCCCCGAACGCCGACGTCCCCCATGCGGTCACCTCTCCGGCCACGTCTACGTCGTCCTTGATCGCGACGGGAACACCGAGCAGCGGCCGCTCCGGATCAGACGAGTGACGAGTGTCTTGCCGGGCCGCCTCCTCGAGCGCGCGCTCGGCGAAGACGACGCGATACGCATTGAGGCCGGGGTTCAGCGCGTCGATTCGTGCGAGGATTGCCGACACCAACTCGCGGGCCGACACCTCGCCGGTGCGAACCAGACGCGCCTGCTCGGCGGCGCCGGCATACGCAAGATCGGTGTCGTCCATCGCGATCGGGACACTAGCGACGGGCCGCGGCGGTGCAAATGGGACGCGAACGCGCCGATGTCTCGCGGGTGGCTACTTGGAGGCACTTCAGTATCAAGTTGTGCAGGTGTGTTTTCGGCCCCGTCGTTGGTAGGTTCGCCGGTAGGTGGGTGTTTGGGGGGACCCGTGCTGCGGACCGGGAGAGCGGGAAGAGGGCGCGCGAACGCGGCCGGAAAGCGGCGGCATCGTGCGCCGGCCATCGCCGGCGCGGTCGCCTTGGCGCTCGGCGGTCTGATCGCCGCGTCCGCGGCGCCGGCCGCCGCCTTCGACGGGACCAGTTACGCAGCGCCGATCTCGGGGGCGAGCGACTTCGTCACGGGGTTCCCGACCACACCGACGCGCGCCGGCGACCTCGGCCCCCTCGGGATGATCGACGACGGTGTGAACTTCTTCGTCAGTGATCCCGTCGACGGTCGGCTCTACAAGTTCCCGGTCGCCGGAGGCGACGCGAGCGACCCCTCGATACCGACCGCGACCGGTCTCGTTCTCACCGGTCTGGTCTTGTCGAACGGCGCCTACTTCGGAACGAGCGGGAGAACGATTCGGACGTTCGATCCGATCACGTTGGCCGCCACCGAGACGGCAATCGTCCTCCCGTGCGCGACCGAGGGTCTCGTCGGCGATCCCCTGAGCTCCGATCTCTACGTCTCCACGTCGTGCGGCGTATATCGCGTGGAGAAGCCGATGTCATCGAGTCCGACTCCAATCAAGTTCTCGTCGATCTCCGACTATTTCGACGGCATTGCCATACGCCATGTTGACTGGAAGATCGGCAACCAATACATCAACGACGTAGCCAAGTATTCCCGGTCGCCCATATTTAATATGCAGTGCGAGATCTATCATCCCTTCCAGTGCCTGGCCGATCTGATGACTATTATGGAGAAAAAGGGCCGCGACCTCCGCAAACGAAAAATCGTCGTTTCCTGGGCGTACGCGGCCTCTTACCAGAAGCCGATCTCGGTG
>CAZLEC010000160.1:0-8807 GCA_964558245.1 uncultured Burkholderiales bacterium
CCACTAACACACTTTCCCTACAACAACCACATCCTAAAACACCTCGACCACGGCGCCCGCCGGCACCACCACAACGCGCCCGCGAGAGGCGGGCCCGGTCCCTTCCCCGGTCGGGGCCGAACGGACCCACGTGCCGCTCGATCGACAGAACGCGCCGCTCGCCATCGGGGCCGACAAGGTGTGGGTCGGCACCGCGTCCGGAGTCACCGCGTTCGATCCGGTCACGTTGCGAACCGTCGGACACGTCGACACCGCGCAACCCGTGCTCGAGCTCGCGTCGAGCTCCGACGGCATCTGGCTCATCAGCGGCTGCACCGACAACTTCGGCGTGAGCGCCACCCCGCCGCTCCGGCTCGAGCTCATCGATCCCGAGACTCTGCACGTGGACTTCTCGACCGTGCTCGCGGTTGGTGGTGGCGGAAACCGCGCCTCCGGGTACTGCCGGTACGAGAATCTCCGCCTCGCGGCCGCGCCGGGCGCCGCGTGGGTCGCGTTCGGAACGAGCGTGATACGAGCCGATGCGCGCACCGGAGCCGTGACGCCCATCAGTCTCTCGGGCCTCTACGCGGAGAACATCGCGGCCGACGCCACTGGCTTGTGGGTCGAGTGCTCCGGCACCGACCCGACCACGGGCCACGACCTCGAGCTCGTGCACATCGACGCGGCGACGAACAAGGCGACACCGATCCCCGGCCTGCCCGCCGGCTTCTACTGGAGCATCGCGACGACGGGTGACGCGGCGTGGACGGTCGCGGCAGTCGATTCGGGAAGCACGCTCCAGCTGACTCGCATCGACGCGGTGACCCACGCGCTCACGACCTCGCGCATTCACGGCATCGCCCTCGTTGCCGGTGACGGTCAATTGTGGGTGCAGGTCATCCCGCCGACCGGAGGATCGTCGCTCAACTACCACAGCCTCATCGGGCAGATCGACACCGCGACCGGTCAGATTTCCCGCACGGTCATGATCTCCATCGGCGAGGAGCCGGGAAGCGCAGGCAACGGATACGCCAATCCGCCGTTCGCCGTCGCGAACGGGCAGATCTGGTCGGCGTACAACGGTCTCCAACGTACGACCCCGGGCGCCGGCGGCGGCACGCACTGAGCAAGACATCCGAAGGTTCGCAACTGGTCGACCCCGCCCGAAGATCTCGCGCGTGCGGATCGCTTGCCATGCGCCGGAGGTCGCGCTAGACGTAGCGTGGCAATTCACTGTATGTCGGGTTGCAGCGGCAGATGTTTGCAGTTGTGAGCCTCCGTAGTTGTGCGGAATAGGTCACGTCGGCCGGTCAGCCGACCGAGGCAAAGAACAAAGGAGCAGCTGTCATGCCGAGAGCGACCAAGGCAGCCAAGCGCGGTGCCCGCAAGACGACCCGCGTCACCCGCACCGTTACGAAACGAGCGACCAAGAGCGCGCGGCCGGTCAAGCGCGCCCCCGCGAAACGCGCACCCATCTCGGCCCGGACGACCACAGTCGCCCCCGGTGTGAGCATCATGCACCAGATCGGAGTCGGCAAGCACTTGCTCTGGAACGTCGAGGGCCACGCGGCGCGGACCGACTCACCGCAGTTCAAGCTGGCGCGCACGACGATGCACGAGATCCTCAAGACCGTCAATCCGAACCCGTACGACTCGGGAGACGATCACAACGACGTTGAAGCCCATCACGGTGGGTCCATTTGGGTGTACACCGACGACGGTCAATGGCGGCTCGTGCTCAACTGGGCGGGCATCGAATGGGCGGCGCAGTTCTGTTGCGATCCGGCCAAGGTCGATCGCCTCCGCCAGAACGCGCTCGCAATAACCAGCGCCTTCAAGAACACGCTGCCGCAGCTCAAGAAGCTCGGGTACACCGATACCAGCATCTTGACGACGCAGATCACCACGCCCGACGACGTTGCCCACTACGTCGACTCGATCTGGAACTCGTGCGTTCCGATCCCGAAGCTCGAGCACGTCGGCTCGCTCTCGCCCGATCATCCGTTGGCGTCGGGCGTGCACGAGTATCCCGAACCGGCTTGCGGCATCCCGCGCGTCATGCGGAGCGACTTCGTCCCGTTCGTCGTCGACAAGCGCTCCGGGGCGGCGGCCATGGTGGCGCCGGTCGCGCCCCACGGCTCGGGCGACGGACGCGTCCGCCTGCTCTACGCCGAGCGTGGGCACCCGTTGCACGACGCGCACCAGCAAGCCCACGACGCGGGTGGCGCCCTCATCGTCGACGCGACACATCCGATCGCCAAGAGCGCCTTCGTGAATCAGCAGTAGCCGCCGGAATCGACAGCTCTCCGGCCTGTGGGCGGCCAAGGTGTCGTAGCGAGTGGTGGTGAGGAGAGCGGTGAGCGAGAACAGAGATCGTGCAGTGCTCGCGCTGGTCTCGCCGAGAGCGCGGGCGTCGTGGCTGACGAAGCATCACGCGACCTCGAGTGGAGTGTGGCTCAAGATCGTCAAGAAGAACTCGAAGATGAAAGGCCCTTCTTACGAGGAGGCGCTCGATGCGGCCCTTTGCTTCGGTTGGATCGACGGGCAAAAGGACTCCTTCGACGGCGACTACTGGCTGCAACGCTTCACGCCTCGCAAACCAAGGAGCAAGTGGTCGAGAATCAATGTGGAAAAGGCGGTCAGGCTCACCGAGCAGGGGAGGATGAAGAGCGCCGGCCTGACCCAGATCAAGATGGCGAAGGCCGACGGCCGATGGGACGCCGCCTACGAACCGCAAGGCGCCGCGTCCGTTCCTGATGACCTGCGGCGAGCACTCGACAAGAACCGCAAGGCTCGAGCGCTCTTCGAATCGCTCGACGGCCGCAATCGGTATGCGATCCTCTATCGCATTCAAGATGCGAAGAAGCCCGAGACGCGAGCGCGACGCATCGAGACGTACGTCGCGATGTTGAGCGAAGGAAGGAAGATTCACGAGTGACCGCGTGGTGACCGACTGGCCCAGTGCCGACGCCAGGCAACGTTGCGATGTCCCCGACCGAATCCTCTTCGGCGACGATCATCGAATGGCTCTGCCCCACCTCTGGTTGGATGGCGAGGATCTCGAGAGCGATCGACGGTGATGCAGGAGCGGTCATGGCGAAGCTGATCTACGCGTCGAACATGTCCCTCGACGGCTGGACCGAGGACGAAAGCGGGGCCTTCGATTGGGCTCCGCCGGACGACGACGTTTTCGCGTTCACCACGAAGCTCATGCGCTCCGCAGGTACGTACCTCTACGGGCGACGCATGTACGAGACGCTGGCCGTGTGGGAGACCGACTCCACCCTGGCCACGCAGTCGGACCTCACCGCCAACTACGCCGGCGCATGGCAGGCGGCCGACAAGGTCGTCTACTCCTCGACCCTGACGGCGGCGCCCACGGCGAACACTCGACTCGAACGCCGCTTCGACCCCAGCGCGGTACACGAGCTGAGAGCTGCCGCCGCTCAGGATCTGTTGGTCGGTGGCCCGAACCTCGCGGCACAGGCTCTCGTCGCCGGGCTGGTCGACGAGCTGGTCCTCTTCGTCTGGCCGGTCGTCCTCGGTGGGCGCAACCCCGCACTGCCGACCGACACGCGCGCCGATCTAGAGCTCATAGACGAGCACCGATTCAGCAGCGGCGTCGTTTACCTCCGCTACCGCGTTCAGTAGCGACGCGAAGGGATCGCGCCACGCGCACTGCCCCAGAGCGCCGGGTCCGAGACACCCGTTGCGAACGACGCAAACGTTGATTGGAGCGGCACTAGGCGCGCGCCCGGATCCAGAAGCGTTGGGACGACACTCGGATCGGTCGGCCGGAAAGCCGGAGCAACGCGTCGCGGTGACGCTCGATCGAGAAGTCGGGCACCGCCCACGGCACGTTGCCGAGGTACCACGCGAACGCGCCGATGTCGGCGAACACTGTGGTGGCCGCCCCGACCTCGGCGTACTCGACGCGCAGTCCCCCCTGCTCGAGCTGCTCGACCCCGAGGTCGAGCTGGAAGTCGTCGTCGGCAGGTGGCTCGAGCCCGAGCAGCTCGTGGAACTGCTGTGCACCCGAACCCGCCTGTTGGGTGAGGAAGACACCGCCGGCGCGCAACACTCGGCGGACCTCGGCCGCGACGAAGGACTCGTGGCGGTTCACGACGAGGTCGAACGCCGCGGCGCGGAAGGCGAGCCGACCGCGGGGCTCTGAAGTGGCCTGATCGGCGTTGTCGATCGCGCCTTCGACGCGCACCACCGCGACGCCGAGGGGCCGGAGCCGAGCCGCCGCGAGCGGGACGTTCGGCGGCCAACTCTCGGTCGCGACGGTGCAGGGAGCGAGACGCCGGTTGCTCAGCCACTCGCCGCCTCCGGTGCCCATGTCGAGCATCGAAGCCGCGTCGGCCGCCGCGTCGTCGACGACTTGTTCGAACGACCACGGTGGAGGTTCGAGCACGAGACGGTCTCCGAGCACGGAGAAGTCCCAGCCGCGGAACGGGATCTCGAGCGCCTGCTCGAGGAGCTCCTCCGGCGAAGATCGAGGCATCAACGCGATCCTGAACGAACTGGGTGCGAAACGGCCAGAGGCAGGATCGACAAGTCCTGTCTTTGGCGGCCAAATCCGCGGCTTTGATCCGGCGCGGTGACGCTTCGAGAAATCTTGCACGCGACGCCCTCGGAGTGGTGCTTCACCCCCGTCTACAGTGGGAGGAGCAGTGGGACATACAGGAATCGAAAGGACGGTCGTTTGATGGCACGCACCCACGTCGTCATCGCCGACGAGGTGGTCGACGCCATGGACCGGCTCGTCGGCCAACGCGGGCGGAGCCGCTTTCTCGAAGAGGCCGCACGGGAGAAACTCGCTCGGCTCGAGCTCGAAGCCGCGCTCGAAGAAACCGCCAACAGCGTGAGCAGCGCCCGACACCCCGAATGGCGCAGCCGGCACTCGACCGCGGCCTGGGTGCGCACGACACGACGGACGGACGCGTCCTGAGCAGGTACCTGCTCGACACCACGGTGCTGATCGCGCACCTGCGTGGCGACCGCGCGGTGACCGACGCGCTTCTCCAACGTCTCGGCGAAGGCCACACCCTCGGCACGACGTGCGTCAACATCGCCGAGATCGAGCGCGGGCTTCGGCCGGCGGAACGCAAGCAGACCCAGGTGCTGCTCGACCGACTGGTGTTCTTCGATACGACGCGCGAGGCGGCGACCCGCGCCGGCCGCTATCAAGCCGACTGGGCACGGCGCGGACGAACCCTCCATACGCCGGACGCGCTCATCGCAGGCACCGCGCGTGCCCACGACGCAGTCCTCGTGACCGACAACCTCGACGACTTCCCGATGCGCGACGTCCGCGTCGAATCACTCGCAGCCGATTAACGACGCGGGCCGAACGCCGCCCGCTGAGTCGTCACAGCTCGATTTCGAGGCCGGGTGAATCTCGGCCGACGCTGCGTCCGAGCCCCGAACGCCGGGACGAACGCGTTCGCGATGTGTCCGGGTGCGGCACTTCGAGCACGTGGCGGCCCGGCGCGGTGGGGGTGGTGCCACGAGGAAGGAGGGCGAGCCCTCCGGGTGGACGGCGGCCCCGGGTTCGCGCGTAATTGACGCCGTGCGCGCTATTCGGATGCGGGTTTGGAGCCGGTTGGGGAAGCATGTCTGGTCGACGGTCGCCGTTGCGAGCGCGACCGCGATCGTCGTTGCCATGGTGGTCGTGGTCGTGGCCGGAGCTCGGCGGACGGCGACCGCACCCGATCGGTACACGGCCAGCGTTGGGGGCAATCTCGGCGGGTCGGTCCAGCAGCGCTCGGGCCCACCGCTGACCGATCAGATCGCGGCCTTGCCGGGCGTGGAGCAGGTTTCGGCGTACACGTTCGTGTTCGGCGCCCTCGAGAGCGATCAGCACAAGGTGCCCAACTCGCTCGTCACGTTTGCCGGCGTCCGACCGTTGACGTCGCACGTGGTCGCCGGTCGCGATCTCAACCCGAACGATCCGCACGAGTTCGTCGCCGACCGGTCGTTCACGAAAGCGACCGGGGCGCGCGTCGGTGATCGTTTCAAATTCGGGAGCATCTCGCGCGCGCAGATCGCGAGCGGCCAGGGCTTCGGTGGGACGCCGAAGGGTGTCGCGTTCGAAGCCACCCTGGTGGGCGTCATCGATTCGCCCGACGAGATCAACAGCGACACCACTGCGGTCATCTTCCCGACCTCGCTGCTCCGCGAAGACGTCGGGTCTGTCACGACCTTGATGCAGATTCGGCTGCGCCCCGGCTACACCGCGTCGGATCTCCGGCGCGAGCTCGACACGCTCCCCAATCACGCGGCGCTCTCGCTCGCTCCCGGAGTAGTCATCTCGGCCGACATCCGCAACGCGGTCGACGCACAGGCGACAGGACTGTGGCTCCTCGCCGCCGTCATCGCGGCGGCCGCACTCGTAGCCCTGGGCCAGCTCCTGACCCGGCACGTGCAACGCGCCGATCACGAACGGAACGCGCTGCTGACACTCGGGTTGACGCGCCGCCAACGGAAGATCGAGAGCCTGTTGGTCGCAGCCGTGCCCGCGCTTGCCGGCCTGGTCATCGGTGCCGCGCTGGCCGTCGTCCCATCCGGCACGTTTCCAACCGGGTTTGCGCGCGCGCTCGAACCGCACACCGGGCCGAGCGTCGATCTCGTCGCGCTCGCGGGCGGCGCGGGCCTGCTCGTGCTCGGTGCCCTCGCGTGGGTTTGGATCGGGGTCGGCTACGAGGAACGCGCGTACACGCCGCCCGCCGCTTCCCGACGTCCACTCGGACTGCTGAGTCGCGCGCCGGCCACCGCCGCCGCGATCGGCGCGCGCTTCGCGATCACCCGCGGCGATCGCCGCCGTCCCGCATACGGCACGATCGCCGCGCTCACGGCGACCATCGCCCTCGTGGTCGGCGCCGCCACGTTCGCCGCGAGTCTCAATCGCCTGGTCACCGACCGGGGACGCTTCGGGCAGAACTACACCCTCACGGTCGGCGACGACGGTTCCGACCACAGCCCCGCCCAGCTGCGCGCCGCCTTCGCGTCAGATCCCAGCGTGACCGCAATGATGGTTCTTTCGTCAGGATCCGGACGCGTCATCGGCTCGACCACGAACCTCGACCTCGTCCGCGTCGAGACCGTCAAAGGCAGCCTCGCGCCCCGGCTCCTCTCCGGCCGGCTTCCCGACACTTCCGACGAGATCATGCTCGGGCGCCTGAGCGCCGAGAGCCTGCGCCGGCACATCGGTGCCACGCTCCGCCTCCGCGGCGCGAACGGGGCGGCGACATTCCACGTAGTCGGAATCGGTGTCGTGCCCGGGATAGGCGGCATCGACGGCGTCGGTCAAGGCGGCGCCGTCACGCCGACCGGCTTCGCCCGGGTCAACGGAGCGAGCGACACCAACGCCGCCGCGCTCCTGATGCGCACAAGCCCCACGACCGCCACCACCCGCCGCCTCGCCGATCGCATCGGCAGCCAGATCCCGCAAGGCGGCGGCGAGTCGATCCCATCGACGATCTCCAACGTGGAACGCGTCCGCAGTGTCCCTACCGCTTTGGCTGTGCTCCTCGGCGTGCTCGCGCTGCTCACGCTGCTTCACGCGCTCTACATGTCGACCCGAAGCCGACGCGTTGACATCGCGATCATGAAGAGCCTCGGCGCGAATCGGCAATGGATCACTCGCCTGATGCACGCGCAGGCGACGATCCTGACGTTGATCCCCCTCCTCATCGGACTGCCGCTCGGCGCCCTCGCGGGCGCCCGACTCTTCCATGCTTTCGTCGACCGGATCGGAGCGATCCCCGACCCGACGATCCCGACCGTCGCATTCGGTGCAATCGCGCTCGGCGCACTAGCACTCGCCAACATCGCCGTGCTGCGGCCCGCGCGACGCGCGCGCCGCCTGCCGACCGCGACGCTCCTCCGCGTCGAGTAGCGATCGGCGGACACCACGTACGAGCACGGCTGAAGTACGACGTCGGTCAGAGTCGCGGAGCCGCGCACGACCGCCCGCACCGATGACAAGGCGACGGCCGCCATCTGGTCGACAGCCGCCCGACACGTTCGCGGCCCTCAAGCTGGCCAACGAACCCGAAATCCGACACACGCGACCTGCCCGGCTACGACACAACCCGCGGCATCCCAGATCACAGGGAAGGGATCACCCCGAAAATATGGCGGTGGGGTCCGTGTCGATCTCCTCGAGCAGTTCGTCGATGGACGCGGTCGGCGTGGTTGCTTCATAGAGATGGGACTTCAGGTTGCGGTCTCGCCAGTAGAGCGCCCAAATCCTCTTGGACTGCGTGTACCGCAGACGGGCGATCGGGAAGCGGGTCCAGCTGACATCGCCCGCACGAGGACGCCACGGCGGTCGGCACTCGAAGATGGTGATCGACACCGGGGCCACATCGACCTCGATGCGATACGCATCCAAGAACTCCGGCCGGTTTCCGCTTGTTGACCCACAGCAGAACTCGACGGACGTCCGTCTCGGGCACCATCACTCGGGAAGCAATCCCGATGGAAGCGCGTCAGATCGTTGGTTATTCGGATCCTGGCCGCGCATACTCGTCGCGCCCACGCGAGTCGCGGCCGGTACACAACGAGTTGGTATGACGTGCCGTTCGGGCCTCGCCGTTCTCGGATCGACAGCGTTCTTCTCCCAGTTCCATGCCAAATTCCACGCCAAGCCCCTGGGAGGCTGCGAACGGCCAGAGGCAGGATCGACAAGTCCTGTCTCTGGCCGCCCGCTCATTGCGGAGGGAGTGGGATTTGAACCCACGGTGACTTGCGCCACAATGGTTTTCGAGACCATCCGATTCGGCCGCTCTCGCATCCCTCCGGGCGGGATGTTACGTGAC
>CAZLEC010000161.1:0-8761 GCA_964558245.1 uncultured Burkholderiales bacterium
CGACGAAGCTCATGGACATCGTCGAGATCGGCAAGCAGATGTTGATCACCCGGGGCTCGCTCACGACCTTCTCGATCGCGAACGACGTCGCGAAGTACTTCGCGATCATCCCCGCGATGTTCGTCGGCGTCTTCCCGGAGCTGAAGACGCTCAACATCATGCATCTCGCCAACCCGCACTCGGCGATCCTCAGCGCGGTCATCTTCAACGCGATCGTCATCGTGGCGCTGATCCCGTTGGCACTACGGGGCGTCAAGTTCCGCGCGATGAACGCGGCTTCGATTCTCCGCCGCAACATCATGATCTACGGCGTCGGCGGGATCATCGCCCCCTTCGTCGCCATCAAGCTCATCGACCTCGTGGTTTCAGGACTGGGAGTCCACTGATGCGCCGTCACATCCTCACTTCGATCGTCGCCTTCGTGGTGCTCTCGGTGCTGCTCGGCGTGCTCTATCCGCTCGCCGTGTTCGCGATCGGCCAGATCGGCTTCAAGAACAAGGCCGACGGCTCGCTCATCAAGGTCAACGGCACGGTCGTCGGCTCGAAGCTGATCGCCGAAGACTTCACGAGTGCGAAGTACTTCCTGCCTCGCCCGTCGAAGACCGCCGCGCCCGGGTACGACGGCAACGGCTACGACGCGTCCGCGAGCGCGGCCTCGAACCAGGGACCCTCGAACCCGAATCTCATCGGCAACGTGCCCGGCGTCAACATCGACGGGACGAAGAACCCCTACGCAACCCCGACCGACCCGACCTGCGTGCCCGTGCAAGCCACCGACAAGGACGGCAACGACGTCACCGACAAGGCCGGCAACGCGGTGTACGAGAAGAACAAGGACGGCACGTATGTGTGCAACCCCGGCACGGTCGCGCAGCGGGTGCTCGCCTACCGCAAGGAGAACGGCCTCGCGTCCAACGTGATGGTTCCGGTCGACGCGGTCACTGCGTCGTTCTCCGGGCTCGACCCCGACATCAGCGTCGCGAACGCACGACTCCAGGCGCCACGCGTCGCCCGCACCCGCCACCTGCCGATCGCCACCGTGCTCGCGCTCGTGTCGAAGTACACCGACGGTCGCGGACTCGGCTTCATGGGTGAGCCCGGCGTCAACGTCCTCGAGCTCAACCTCGCCCTCGACCGCCGGCCCTCTCGTTGAGCAGCGCGCTCACGACTTCGGAACCCACGGCGGCGGCCATCGCCATCGCTTCGGCCCGAGCGGCAGGAGCGAACCCGACGCCGGTCGTCGGCGCCACGGGAACGAGCACGAACCGGCCGACCGTGAGGTCGCCGAAACGAACTGGGAGCTCGATGCCGCCTCCGTACGACCACGGCTCGACTCCCGGCTCGGCGGCCGGGAGCACGATGCGACCCGGTTCGATCCGGGGCAACTGCGCGTCGAACGGGAACGACTCGAACCAGCACGCGCACAACCCGAACAGCTCGGTCAGCCGCGCCGTTGCCGTTTCGATGACTGGTTCCGAAGCCTCGAACATCGCTGACCTTTCGAACTGGACCGACCCGACGAGAACCTTCGTTGGGTGCAACAACCGCACCCATCGCGCGATTTCTGCCTTAACGCGTTTGTTGCGCGACGAGCTCCCCGTCGAAGTCGGGGTTCGGCAGGAAGCGGATGCCCATGCCCGGCTCGGTGAGGAAGTAACGCGGGTGCGCGGGATCGGGCTCGAACTTGTGCCGGAGTTGCGCCATGAACTGCCGGAGGTAGTTCGTCTGGTTCACGTAGCTCTGGCCCCAGACCTCCTCGAGCAGCTGCCGCTGGCTGACCAGCCGGTCGGGGTTGCGCACGAGGATCTCGACCAGATGCCATTGCGTGGGGGTCAACTTGATCTCGGCGCCCTGCGCGTCCAACGCGCGCTTGGAAGAGAGATCGATGCGGAAGTCGGCCGTCTCGACCACGGGGAGCACCTCTTCGCCCGGCTTGGAGCGTCGCAACGCGGCGCGCAGGCGTGCGAGGAGCTCGCCCATGCTGAAGGGCTTGGTGACGTAGTCGTCGGCTCCGGCGTCGAGCGCCATGATCTTCTGCGAGTCCTGGTGCCGGGCCGAGAGCACGATGATCGGGATCGAGGTCCAACCCCGCAGGCCGTGCACCACCTCGATGCCGTCGATGCCGGGAAGGCCCAGATCGACGATCGCGGCGTCGTGCACGCTCGTCGACCCTCGGGAGAGCGCGGCTTCGCCCGTGTCCACGAGATCGACCTCGTAGCCCCGCGCCTCGAGATGCGCCCCGAGCGCTCGCAGCAGCGGGCGCTCGTCGTCGACGATCAGGATGCGCTTCATGATGCACACTCCTTGGTAGGGACCTCGTTCGAAATCGGGAGACCGATCACCAGCGTGACGCCGCCACCGGGCGTGTCCTCGACGGTCAGCTCGCCGCCGACTGCGTCGACGAAGCCCCGCGCGACCGCGAGGCCGAGCCCCACTCCCGTGTCGCTCGCGGTGTCGCCGAGGCGCTGGAACGGTTGGAACACGCGTTCTCGCTGAGAGACCGGAATGCCGCATCCGCGATCGACCACGCGGAGATCGATGCGGGAGCCCACCGCCGCCGCCTCCACCCGAACGAGATCGTTTCGGCCGGAGTGGCGCAGCGCGTTGTCGATGACGTTGGCGACTGCTCGCTCGAGGAGCGCGGGGTCGACGTCGACGAACGGAAGGGTCTCGGGAACGTCGACGACCACCCGCCGAACACCCTCGCTCAGGCTCGCGAGCGCGGCCGGCACGATCTCGTCGAGCCCGGCCGGCCGGCGCACGAGCTCGAGGGCGCCCGCCTGCAAGCGACTCATGTCGAGGAGGTTCTCCACCAGTTTGTTGAGCCGATCGGCCTCGGTGTCGATCGTGCGCATGAACTCGTCAGTGTCGGCGCGAGACCAGTCGACGCCGGGCATCAGCCACCCACTGGTCAGCGCCTTGATCGAGGCGAGCGGCGTGCGCAGGTCGTGGCTCACTGCCGCGAGCAACGCGTCGCGCAGCTGGTTCCCGTGCGAGAGGATCTCGGCCGCCTCGGCCTGCCCTTGCAGACGGTGCATCGCGAGAATCGCCTCGAGGTACGACAGCATGGCGGCGACGACGCGCTGCTCCTCCGCGCGCAACGGCGGGCCGGTCATCACGAGCACGTGTCCGTCGCGCAGTTCGTAGTGCTCGCCGTCGTCCGGACTGGCGATCGCTCCGACGCCGCTGGCCGCCTCGATCGTCCAGCCCTTCCCCGCGGGCGCGAGCACGGCAACCGAATCCCGCTTCAGCGTGTGGTGGATCTCCTCCACCACGACTTGGGGCGGGTTGGGACGGGTCAGCCGATCTGCGAGCGCGAACACGACGTCGGCCTCGGTGCGCGAACGCAACGCCTCGACTCGCCGTCTTGCGGCCTGCTCGACCGCGACCGCGGCAACACAGGCCGTCACCACGAACGCCAACAAGTACGCGGCGTCGGAGCCACGCGCGATCGCGAACGAACGGTACGGCGGGATCAGGTACCAGTCGACGACTGCGAACGAGACGATCGCGGTCACTACCGCCGGGACGCGCCCGCCGATCGCGGCGACCACCACGACGACACCCAGGAAGATGAGGAGGCCGGCACTCGAGGTCAACGGGCCGGCATGGTGAGGATCCAACGCGGAGTTGTGCGAGACCACCGCGCCCAGCAACACGACCGCGATCGCGGCGACGACGAACGCGCTGATCAGCCGCGTGCGCGGGTACGGCGAGACCCCGGGCATCGGGTGCCGTCGAGACTTGTGCGTCGAGGTGTCGTCGCCGGCGATGACGTGCACGTCGATGCCCTGCGCCTCGCGCACGACACGATTGATGATCGAGCCCTGCGTGAGCTCGGTGAGCCGTGACCGCCGGCTCGTGCCGAGCACGATCTGCGTCGCGTGGTTCGCCTTTGCGAACTTGACGAGCGTTCCCGGCACGTCGTCGCCCACCACGCTGTGCCAGCTGCCGCCCAGCTCTTCGAGCAGCTTCTGGTGCCGTGCGAGCGACTCCGACTTCGGGCGTTTGAGCCCGTCGCCGCTCACGACATGGGCTCCGACGAGGTCGCCCTTGGTGCGCCGCGCCATGCGCGCCGCGCGTCGGATGAGATCATCGCCACCCGTGGCGCCGGTGACCGCGACGAGCACCCGTTCGCGCGTCTCCCACGAGCTTGTGATGCCGTGCTGGGCCATGTAGCCCTGCAGCGAGTCTTCGACGCGGTCGGCGACCCACAGCAGCGCGAGCTCACGAAGGGCGCCGAGGTTGCCCAAGCGGAAGTAGTTGCCGAGCGCGGCGTCGACCTTTTCGGGCGCGTAGATGTTGCCGTGCGCCATCCGGCGCTGCAGCGTCTCGGGGCTCATGTCGACGAGCTCGATCTGATCGGCGCGGCGTACGACGACGTCGGGCACGGTCTCGCGCTGGACAATGCCCGTGATGCGATTGACGACGTCGTTGACGCTCTCGAGGTGCTGGATGTTGACCGTCGAGATCACTTCGATGCCGGAGTCGAGCAGCCGCTCGATGTCCTGCCAGCGCTTCTCGTTCGCCGAGCCCGGGACGTTGCTGTGTGCGAGCTCGTCGACGAGGACAACCTGGGGTCGCCGCGCGATGATCGTGTCGACGTCGATCTCGTCCCACACGCTGCCGCGGTACAACGTCTGCCGCGGCGCTATCACTTCGAGATCCCGGATCTGCGCGATCGTCTGGGGCCGGCCGTGGGTCACGACGAGGCCGATGACCACGTCGGTTCCGCGCTCCCTGCGCCGCCAGCCCTCGTCGAGCATGGCGTACGTCTTGCCGACGCCGGGCGCAGGACCGAGGTAGATGCGCAGCTTGCCCCGCACGGCAACGCTCCTGGTCGATGTTCATCTGCCTCGACGAACGACCGTCGAGTGCCGACCAGGCTTCCCGGCTCTCCATCGCGAAGATAACGACGCGACAGGTTGGCGGCAGCCGGCGTTAACGCGATGAATACGCGGACGGAGCCCGTTTTGACGCGCTTCGCCGATCACGGCTAGCGATGCCGGGCATGGGAGGCAACTGATGCGCAACATCGTCGTGGGTGTCGACGGATCGGACGCCAGTATGCGTGCCCTGCTCTTCGCTGCCTCGCTGGCGGAGGACCTCCCCGAGGCGCAGCTCGTAGTCGCTCACGCTCGATACATCCCCTTTCTGTGGTCCACGGAGCACGTCGCCGAAGCCGAGTTCTCGGACCTCCTCGACGACGCCGAGCAGCACGTCAGGGAAACGGTGCAAGGCGAGCTCGGCGGTCGCGATCTGAACTGGTTCGTCGAGGTCCGCGAGGGTGAGCCCGCACAAGCGCTGCGGGAGATCGCCCGCGACCTCGACGCGAGCTTCCTCGTGGTGGGCCGCCGGGGCTGGTCGATTGCCGAGGAGCTACTGCTCGGCTCGGTCTCGAACCGCCTCGTACACCGAGCCGAAGCGCCGGTCCTCCTCGTCCGCTGAGGAACATCGCGAATCGCGAGCCGGGGCCGGGTCGGCGGCCGGAACGAGCGAGTGCAATCGGTAGCCGCTGTCGGTGATCTGCAGACCGACCCGCGCCATCCGGCGATCGAGTTTCCGCAGGCGCAGCCGGAGCTTTCGGCGCGTCGCACCCCCCGGCCACGCGCGATCGAGGAGCTCGCGATCCGTGACCTCGGCTCCGAAGTGACGAACCAGCGCGCCCACGAGCGCCGCGTTGCGTGCCGAGAGGCAGACCGAGCGGTCGCCGTAGGTAAGAAGGCCGCGGGGACCGAGGATCGGCACCTCGCGTCGGCGAATCCTGGTATTTCGCGCGCGCTCGTCGGGTTCCCCACTGACCGTTCCAAGGATCATCTGACGCTCTCCTTCACGAAACTGAGATTGGTAACCGCTCCGTCGGGCCCGTACACATGCGCGAGACCCTGATCGACGATCATCAGGAGCGGGGTTCGCAACGCCATCCACCCGTCGAGCTCGGCGACGGTGGCGGGCGCGCACGCGGTGCCGGCAAGCGTCCGCCGGTAGCCGCGATCCCCGTCGAGGTCCTGGACCACCAACTCGACGCGGCCCAGGTCTGCCTCGACACTCACCAACTCCACCGCTCGCATGTCGAGACGAGGCGTCATTCCGAGATCGAGGCCGAGCCACGGGTCGAGTGTCTGCGCGACGGCGAGGTACCGCACCCGTACCGGCCAGGGCGCGATCAACGGTGCGCCGATGCACGCGGCGACCGCACCACCGAGCGCGCAGCCGATGAGGAAGTGCGTCATGACCTAGAACCGGGGAGTTCCGAAGTAGCGCCACGGGATCGTGCCGGCGAGCTCACGAATCGTCTCGACGACATCGTCGGCGAGATCGGGGCGGCGCCGGAGACTGAACGAGAGATTCCCCGAGCAGCACATGACGCCGAGGGCCATGAGGGCACGGCAGACCGCATCCTCGACGTCGCGGTCCTCCTGCACGCGGCAGTCACCGAGGTGCGTCAGCAGCGGTCGAATCGCGCGGCGGTCGTGAGTCGCGCCGAGCCGATCGGCGACGATCTCGATGGTGCGCGGATTCGTCGTTCGGTCGAGGAGCACGATCAACTCCTCGAGTGCGCCGCTCGCCGGGCGACACTCGACCTGGGTAGTGGTCATCGCGCCTCACCTTCCTCGCCACGTGCCGCGTCGAGCGCGGGCCTGACTTCCGAGAGGTCGAAGTCGTTCGGGAGCACCGCGCCATCCGAGAGGCGGCGCACGCGGCACCCGTTGGGGTCCGAGCCGACGACTTCGAAGCCGGCCGTCCAGCTCCCGGTGAAATGCGTGACGACCTCGACTCGTGTGCCTGCTCGCATCGCTCTCGCCGCATACGGTTCTGCCGGCATCCGAATTCACCTCGAACGATCGGGTGTCCTCCATTGATATCGCCCGATTGAGGCCGCGACGTCCGTCGTTTACGCGGCTTCTACGCCCGGATCGGAACCTCTACGGCGTTTTGGCGCGCATGGTGGAAGCGCGCGCGTCGGCCCCGAGTCGTGGCGCCTCGTCCCGGGTCGTATCGAGCACGCAGAGATCCGGGCGCGCGCGTCAAAACGGCGTAGAACCGCTGTCATGCGACCGTGGCATTGCGGTACGAACGCTTCATGTTGTCGATTTCAGCCGAGCCGCTTGCCCACCGGACCACGAGTCACGACGTCGTGATGTTGGTCTGGCCCGATCAGGCCGACCGGCGCGGCCACCTCGAGCGCGTCGGCATCCCACGCTTGTGGCTCGTCGATCCCGGCATCGATCCGCCGATCGGCGAGAGTTGCCTCGAGGACTGGCTCCGCCTGCCGGCGGACGACGCCGACGTGCGGGCCCGGCTGACATCGCTCGCGAGCCGTGCCGCGCATCACCCGTCGCGTCCGAGGGTCGACACGCACGGCCGGCTCGTCCATCGCGAGGGCGTCGTGCACCTGTCTCCGGTCGAGCACCAGCTGGCCGCGCTGCTCATCGAGCGGTTCGACAGCTCCGTGTCCAACGAGGAGCTGATCCGCGCGGCTCGACTCGAGGGGAGCGAATGCTCGTTGCGGGTCCATGTCTCACGGCTGCGCCACCGGCTCGCCCCACTCGGGCTCGCCATCACGAGCATCTACGGCTACGGCTACGTGATGCGGCTCGTCGCCTGACCCGACACTACGGACGATCCGCCTCGACATCTGACTCGTCGTCGCGGGCACCCTCGGGGACGAACCGCAGGCCGGAACCCGGCTCGGTGAGAAAGTAACGCGGGTGCGCGGGGTCGGGCTCGAGCTTCTTGCGAATCGAGACCATGAACACACGCACGTAATTGGTCTTCACGTCGGTGAGACCCCACACGTCCTCGAGCAGTTTTCGTTGGGTGATGAGCTTGCCGGGATTGCGGGCCAGGATCTCGACGACCTGCCACTCCGTCGCCGTGAGACGAACGTCGGTGCTGCCCTTGCGCACCCGTTTCGTGGCGAGGTCGATCGTGAAGTCAGGTGTCTCCACGACGGGCAACTCCTCCGGCGGAGTCGTCGTCCGGAGCGCGACACGGAGCCGGGCCATCAACTCGTCCATGCCGAACGGCTTGCTGACGTAGTCGTTCGCGCCCGCGTCGAGCGCCGCGACTTTTTGCGCCTCTGCGGTGCGGGCCGAGAGCACGATGATGGGAACCGTCGTCCACCCCCGCAGGCCGTGGATCACGTCGACACCGCTGATGTCGGGGAGCCCGAGATCGAGGATCACCACGTCGGGATGGCGGCGCGCCGCCAGCGCCAGTGCCTGGTGACCCGTGCGCGCGATCTGCACCTCGTAGCCACGAGCGCGCAGATTGACGTCGAGCGTTCGCAGGATCGGGATCTCGTCGTCGACGACGAGGACGGTGGTCATCTGCGAGCGATCATGACGCTGATCCTTGTGCTTCCGCGGCCGTCGGCACGAATCTCAAACCCAACCCGGGCACGGTGACGAAGTAGCGAGGACGAGCCGGATCGGGTTCGACCTTGCGCCGGATGCTGACCATGTGCACGCGCAGGTACTGCGTCTTGTCCACGGCGTCGGCGCCCCACACCGCCTGGAGCACCTCGGCCCGGCTCACGAGCCGCCCCGGATGCCGCAACAGCACCTCGAGGACCTTCCACTCCGTGGAGGTGAGCGGCGCTTCGGAGCCGTCGGCCCGCACGAACCGCCGGTCGTGCACGTACACCGTGAAATCGTCGGTGGCGATGGGCGTCTCGTCGCTCGCGCGCTCGAACCGGCGGAGTGTCGCGCGCAGCCGGGCGAGGAGCTCCTCGATGCCGTAGGGCTGAGTGAGATAG
>CAZLEC010000162.1:0-8707 GCA_964558245.1 uncultured Burkholderiales bacterium
AGAAGATGTCGTGGAGCGAGACGAATCGCTTCCCGCACAGCACGTTCTGGTGGGAAGGCATCGACGGCACGCGGATCCTCACACACTTCCCGCCGGCCGACACCTACAACGGTGAGATGAGTGTCGGCGAGCTCGCGAAGTCGGAGCGCCAGTTCGCGCAACAGGCGGTTTCGAAGCACTCGTTGTACCCCTACGGCTTCGGCGACGGTGGGGGAGGACCGACCCGCGCGATGCTCGAGTCGGCGGGGCGGTTGACCGATCTCGAAGGTGCGCCACGCGTCGAGCTCGACACCGTTGCGTCGTTCTGGAAGAAGGTGCGCGCCGAATCGGCCGAGCTCCCCGTGTGGGTCGGTGAGCTGTATCTCGAATACCACCGGGGCACCTACACGACCAACGGCGCGATCAAGCGCGCCAACCGTCGCAACGAGCAGGCGCTGCGCGCCGCGGAGCTGTGGTCGGTCACCGCGATGGCCGGCGCGGGCCGGCACTCGTACCCGGCCGAGCAGCTCGACGAAGCGTGGAAGCTGCTGCTGCTCAACCAGTTCCACGACATCATCCCGGGTTCGAGCATCCACTGGGCCAACCAGGACAGCATCAGGGATCACGCGCGCATCGAAGCGGTCACTTCGGAGCTGATCTCCGTCGCGCAGTCGGCGATCGCCGCGCAGGTCGACACGATCGGCATGACCCGCCCGTACGTGCTGTTCAACGCCGCGTCCCGCGATCGGCGCGAGCTCACGGAGATCGAGGTCGACGGCGAGCCGCGGCTCGTGCCGGTGTCGGTGCCGGCCTGCGGCTACGCCGCGATCGACCTCGACGCGCCGATGGAGCCGCTCGCCGCGGTGTCGGTTTCGGATCGGTCGCTCGAGAACGAGCTGCTCCGCGTCACCTGGGACGATCACGGACTGCTCACGTCGGTGCTCGACAAGGAGCACCGGCGCGAGGTGCTCGCGCCCGGCGCCCGGGGCAACTTGCTCCAGTTGCACGACGACAACCCGCGCGAGTTCGACGCGTGGAACGTCGACATCGAGTACCTCGATCACCGCGTCGACATCACCGACGTGTCGTCGATCGAAGTCGTCGAGCGGGGCCCGCGGCGCGCCGCCGTGCGGATCGTCCGGCATTTCGGGAGCTCCACGTTCTCGCAGACGATGACGCTCGCCAGTGGATCGCGACGGCTCGAGTTCCGCACCGAAGTCGACTGGCACGAGCACCACAAGTTCTTGAAGGTCGCGTTCCCGGTTGCCGTGCATGCGGCGCGTGCCACCTATGAGATCCAGTTCGGTCACCTCGAGCGGCCGACGCACACGAACACGTCGTGGGACGTCGCCCGCTTCGAAGTGTGCGCGCACCGGTGGGCCGATCTGAGCGAGCCCGGCTACGGCGTCGCCCTGCTCAACGACTGCAAGTACGGCCACGACATTCACGGCAACGTCATGCGGCTCTCGCTGCTGCGCGGCCCCGGCTGGCCCGATCCGGAATCGGATCAGGGTGCGCACCGGTTCTCGTACGCGCTGTTCCCGCACGCGGGTGACCTGCGCGACGCGGGAGTGATCGCCGAGGCCGAGGCGTTCAACGTCCCGCTCGTCGCGGTGCCCGTCGTACCCGACTCGGCGGCGGCCGGCGGGCGTCCGGCCCGGGCGTCGATCGTGCGGGCCGACCGCCCGAACGTGACCGTCGAAGCCGTGAAGCGCGCCGACCGTGAGCACGCCATCGTCGTGCGCGTCAGCGAGGCGTGGGGCGCGCGCAGCCGCGTGCGCATCTCCACCTTGTTCCCGGCCGCGTCCGTCGTGCGTACCGACGTGCTCGAACGCGACATTGCCGAGCTGGCGTCCGATGACGGGACGGTCGAGCTCGATCTCCGCCCCTTCGAGCTGGTGACGCTGAAGTTCGTGCGCCGGAGCTGAGCCCGGCTCGAAGTTGTGGGGCCGCGCGCTATCGTGACGCCGACAAGCCGTCGACCTCTTGCGGGAGAGACTCGGGGCGTGCAAACCCGCACGTCACCCCGGGCGCCGAAGGAGCAACCGCTCCCCGGAAACTCTCAGGCACCCGAACCGCAAGAGTGAGGCACCTCTGGAGAGCAGGCTCGACGGGTTCCGGCTCGGCGGGTCTCACCGACGGGGAAAGTGAGCGAGCGGCACCACCGCAACCTCGCGAATCTCTCAGGTTCCACGACAGAGGGGGAGTTCGGCCGCCGGCGCGGCCGAACCGACCCGCGAGCCGAGACCCCGAGGTGTGAGATGGCCCCGAGCGCGTTGCCCGACGAGATGCGCACCACATTCGCCGATCGTCACATCGGAGTGAGCGACTCGGAGCAGGCCGCGATGCTCGCCGAGCTCGGCTACGCGTCGCTCGACGAATTGGTCGACGCGGCGGTGCCGGCCGCGATCCGCGAGACCGAGCCGTTGGCGCTCGACGACGGGCTCTCGGAGACCGAGGCGCTGGCCCGCTTGCGCGCGCTCGGCGAGCGCAACCAGGTGTTCACGTCGTTGATCGGGCTCGGTTACTCCGACACGATCACGCCCGCGGTGATCCGGCGGAACGTGCTCGAGAACCCGGCGTGGTACACCGCGTACACGCCGTACCAACCGGAGATCTCCCAGGGCCGGCTCGAGGCGTTGGTGAACTTCCAGACGATGGTGACCGACCTCACGGGCATGGAGATCGCGAACGCGTCGATGCTCGACGAGGCGACGGCGGCAGCCGAGGCGATGGCCCTGCTGCACCGGGTCAACGGAGACCGCGGCGACGTGTTCTTCGTCGACGCCGACTGCCTGCCCCAGACCATCGCGGTCGTGCGTACGCGCGCCGAACCGCTCGGCATCGGGGTGGTGGTCGCCGATCCGCACGGCGAGCACGTGGTGCCGGGCTGCTTCGGGATGCTGCTCCAGTACCCGGGTGCGAGCGGTCGCGTGCGCGACTGCTCCGGTGTGATCGCGCGGGCGCGCGCCGAAGGCGTGCGCGTCGCGGTCGCCGCCGACCTGCTGGCGCTCACGCTGCTCGTTCCGCCGGGCGAGATGGGCGCCGACGTGGTGGTCGGGTCGTCGCAGCGGTTCGGCGTGCCCCTCGGATTCGGTGGGCCGCACGCCGCATTCTTCGCGACACGCGACGAGTTCAAGCGCACCCTGCCCG
Source organism: uncultured Burkholderiales bacterium (assembly GCA_964558245.1). GTDB lineage: Bacteria > Actinomycetota > Acidimicrobiia > IMCC26256 > PALSA-610 > JBBQER01. The sequence continues at coordinate 3,133 of CAZLEC010000162.1, forward strand.
GTCGGCTCGTGGGCGTCTCGATCGACGCGGAGGGCAGGCCGGCCTACCGCCTCACGCTTCAGACCCGGGAGCAGCACATTCGCCGCGAGAAGGCGACGAGCAACATCTGCACCGCCCAGGTCCTGCTCGCGGTGATCGCGGGCCTCTACGCGTCGTACCACGGCGCGGCGGGCCTCCGCGCGATCGCCACCCGCGTGCACGAGCTCGCGTGCCACGTGACTGCGAGCCTGCGAGCCGCGGGGGTGGAAGTCGTGCACGACCACTTCTTCGACACGGTCACCGTGCGCGTGCCGGGACGCGCCGAGGAGATCGCGGCCGCCGCCCGATCGCGCAGGATCAACCTGCGCGTCGTCGACGCCGACACGCTCGGCATCGCGCTCGACGAGACCACCACCCCCGAGGTCGTCGCCGCGGTGTGCGGCGCCTTCGGTGCGGTGGTCTCCGACGCGCCGATCGCGCGCGCGCTTCCTTCCGAGCTGCATCGCACCTCGGCGTTCCTCACGCATCCGGTGTTCTCGGCCCATCGTTCCGAGCACCAGATGCTCCGGTACCTGCGCGCGCTCGCCGACCGCGACCTCGCGCTCGACCGCACGATGATCCCGCTCGGCTCGTGCACGATGAAGCTCAACGCGACCGCCGAGATGGAGCCGATCACCTGGCCCGAGTGGGGCCGCATCCATCCGTTCGCACCCGCCGATCAGGCGGAGGGTTACCACGAGCTGATCTCCGATCTCGAGCGCTGGCTCGCCGAGATCACGGGATACGACGCGGTGTCGCTGCAGCCCAACGCGGGTTCGCAGGGCGAATACGCGGGCCTGCTCGCGATCAGGCGCTTCCACGAGTTGCACGGCGAGGCCGGCCGCGATGTGTGCCTGATCCCGGCTTCGGCGCACGGCACCAACGCGGCATCGGCCGCGATGGCCGGCATGCGCGTCGTGGTGGTCGCGTGCGACGACAACGGCAACGTCGACGTCGACGATCTCGACGCCAAGATCGCCGCGCATGCCGACCGCCTCGCGGCGCTGATGATCACGTATCCCTCGACGCACGGCGTGTTCGAGGAGCACATCGGCGACATCTGCGCGCGCGTGCACGATCACGGCGGCCAGGTGTACCTCGACGGCGCGAACCTCAACGCGCTCGTGGGCGTCGCCCGCCCGGGTCGTTTCGGCGCCGACGTGTCGCACATCAACCTGCACAAGACCTTCTGCATCCCGCACGGCGGGGGCGGCCCGGGCGTCGGCCCGATCGGCGTGCGCGCCCACCTGGCGCCGTTCCTGCCGAACCATCCGTTGGAGCGGAGCGCGGGTCCGGTCGGAGGCGTCACGATCAGTGCGGCGCCGTGGGGATCGGCGGGCATTCTGCCGATCTCGTGGGCGTACATCACGATGATGGGCGCGGCCGGGCTCCGGCAGGCCACGCAGGTCGCGATCCTGAACGCGAACTATCTCGCGCAGCGTCTCGCGCCGTTGTATGCGGTGCTCTACACCGGCGCGCACGGGTTGGTTGCGCACGAGTGCATCATCGACCTGCGGCCGATCACGCGCGACACGGGCGTCACCGTCGACGACGTCGCCAAGCGACTGATCGACTACGGCTTCCACGCGCCCACGATGTCGTTCCCGGTCGCCGGCACGCTGATGATCGAGCCGACGGAGTCGGAGGATCGGGCCGAGCTCGACCGGTTCGTCGAAGCGATGACGGCGATCCGCGCCGAGATCGACGCGGTCGCCGCGGGCGACTGGCCGGCCGACGACAACCCGCTCGTGCACGCGCCGCACACCGCGGTCGATGTGACGACCGACGACTGGAAGCGCGCGTACTCGCGTGAGGTGGGTGCGTTCCCGGTGCCGGCGTTGCGGCTGCGGAAGTACTGGCCGCCCGTGGGGCGCATCGACAGCGTGTACGGCGACCGCAACGTGTTCTGCTCGTGCCCGCCGGTCGAGGAGTACGCGTAGTCGGCCGAGAGCGCGTTACTCGCTCTGGAGGACGAGCGCCGCCGGTGTGCGCGCGGCCTGGAGGGCCGGAGGCACGGCGATCAGGTTGGCGAGCACGAGCGCGCCGATCGCCACGAGCACGATCGTGAGTGCCGGGACGCTCGGGTGCGGGATCACGTGCAGCTCGCGCGCGAACACTGTCCAGAGCGCGCGGCCCGCGATGATGCCGAGCGGCGCACCGACGACGACTCCGATGCCCACGGCGATCGTTGATTGCCACGCGACCGCCGCCGCGAGCTGGCGGCGCGTGAACCCGAGCGCCTTTAGCAGCGCGAGGTCGCGACGACGACGCCGCACCGACGACACGAGGGTCAGGGCGAGCGCGGAGACGGCGCCGACCGCGAGTGCGGCGCCGAGGATCGCCGGCAGCGCGCCCATGGATCGGTAGTTGACGATCTCGGCGGGTCGTTGCACCGACACGACGGTCACTTCGGAGCTCTTGGCGGCGACCGCACGCCGGAGTTTGGCGAGTGCGGTCGCGGGGTCGGCTCCGGCCCGCAGGCGCACGAAGATCGCGTTCGGTGCGAACGCATTGCCGAGGTTGGTTCCACCGCTGTTGCGCGCGGCAGCGGGGATCACGCGGTACGACACGAGGGCACCCGTCCCCATCGAGAGATGGAGCTGGTCGGCCGGTCCGACCGCCGGCATCGTCGCGGTGCCGACGATCTTCAGCCGCGCGATCAACTGCGGCCCGTAGCTCACGCTGACGGTCTGGCCGACGCGCTTGTGAAGCTGCGCGAGCGTCGTGCCGCCGACGACGATCTCGCCGTTCGAGTCGAGCCCGTGACCCGAGAGCACCGGAGGTGCGACCGGGTTGCCGGGTTGCGCGCCGAGGATCGGCACCGTCTGGGCGTCGATCCGCAGGGAGTCGAAGTAGACGCCGCTCCACGCGGCAACGTCCCGGTCGTGATCGAGCACCTCGTGCGCGTCGGCCATCGGGATGTCGCCGCCGCCCCCTTTCGTGAGGATCTCGTCGTTCCAGTTCCACCCGTAGAGCGGGGGATGCGAGACGAGCTCGTGGAGGCTGGCTCCGAAGGTGAGCGTGCCCGTCACCACGACGACCGCGATGACTGCGCCGACGATGGCCGAACGCACCGGCGCGGCGCTGCGCCCGCGACCCGATTCCAGCGCGAATCGGGTTCCCGCGACGGCGGCGGCGGGCGCGCCCGCGGCCGCGGCGGCCCGAGCGACATTCGACGCGCGTGATCCGGCGAGCTCGCGGCGTCGAGTGCGATGCGGTGCGTTCCGGATCGCGACCGCGACGGCGCCGCCGCCGAGCACCACGATCAGCGCCGCCATGCCGGCGGCCAGCACCGTCCAATCGAACGCGACACCGCGCGACGGGTAGACGCGCCGGGCCGGTCCGATCGGGGCCAACGGCGACAGCGCGACCGCGACGGCCGCCGCCAGCAGGGTTCCGGCGACGATCGCGCCGAGAACGCCGACGAGTCCGTCGGCCACGGTCATCGCCGGGCTCGCGCCGAGGGCGCGCAGCGCGTCGAGATCGTCGGCGCCGGCTCGGAGTTGCCGACCGATCACCTGGCCGGCGATGAGCAGCGCGGCGATCGCGGCAATGACGCCGAACACGCTGAGCGCCACCGCTTCCGGCTTGATCGCCCGTTCGGCCTGCGCCTCGAACACCGCGGTGACGTGCACGTAGTAACCGGAGTCCTGCGGTATCCGGCGCTCGATCTCGGTCTCGACCGCGGGCACACCACGCGCGCCGCCCGCGACCTGGAAGCCGGTGAACAGATCGGTGTTGCAGCACTTCGTGATCGGACGCGTGAACGCGGGCGTGAAGAAGATGTTGCCGCCCGGCTCTCCGCCGGCGTCGACGTCGTCTTGCACGATGTTGTTGTTGAACTCGACGATGCCGACCACCGTGACCGTCAGCCGGTGCAGCGGTTGGACCTTTGCGGTACCGAACTGCGGCGAGCTCGCCTGCTGCCCGCTGAACACGCCGATCAGCAGCTTGGCGCCGACGTGGGTGTGGAACGACCGTGCCGCGTTCTGGGTGAGCATCACCTCGTCGGCGCGCGCCGGGTTGGCGCGCCGGCCCTCCAGCGGAACGAGTCGGTCCTGGTCGAAGCCCAGACCGTCGATGCTGCCGAGAGGGATGTCGTTGCTCGCGGCCGCGGTCGGTGCGCCGTTCGCGTTGATCGGTCCGGCAATGGGGACGGCGTACGACTCGACGCGCGTCACGCCCGGCAAGTGCGCGAACGCGTCGGCGAGCGTGCCGTCGGAATTTCCGGGCGTGCCGACGACGCCGAGATCCGACGGGTTGGTGCTCTTCAGGAAGGCCGGATACGCCGACTGGGTGCGGCGCGCACCGGCGACGACGCCCATCGCGAGTCCGCCGAGCAATCCGATGAGGAGCACGAGCGCGACGTAGCCGCCGCGCCGACGCGCGAAGGTCGCCCGGAAGCGGAACCACGCGACTCGTTGCACTCGTCCTCCCGCGACGCGACCGGCCGCTTCGTCCCCGCCCAGTCTCACGCACCGGCGCGGGTGCACCAAGGAGGGCAGCCGGGGTGCGGTGCGGGTGCTACTACCCCGGGGTCACCCGTTCTGGCGCGACTCGGCCCACCCGCCGGGAGTGGTCCCGTCGGTCCGCACATAGCGGTGCTCGAACACCCAGCGGTCGCCGTCGGGCACGTAGCGGTCGCGGTAGCGACCCCAGTGGTCGACGCCGTGCTCGGTCATCGCGAGGAAGTAGCAAACCCCCCGGGCCTCGGTGGGCGACGCGACGTCGATCTTCAGATTCGAGACGTGGTGACGAATGATCGGGACGGTGCTCGCGCTCGCGAGCTGGGTCCCGACGCCTCGGAGAAACGCGCGGATCGCCTCGCGCCCGCGCACGGGCTCGTCGCCACGCACTTCGAGCACGCCGGCCAGCTCGAAGAGTGCGGCGAAGTCGTCGAAGCGCCCGGAATCGGCGCAGAGCGCGTAGTCCGCAACCAGCTCGCGTATCTGCTCGCGAGCGACGAGTTCCCAGTGCTCCATCGGGGTGAACGCTACCGCCCCGGCCGACGCGCCGGTCTCAGAGCGACTGCCGGTTGACGGCCGCTCGCAACACGTCGTCGAAGTCGCGCTTCGGCCGGCACCGGTACGGCGAGTCGTACACGTCGACGCGCGGGCGCGCGCCGGGGAGCTCGGGCCGCGTCGCCGGCGAGCGGGCGACGTCGACGTGCTGGAGCGTTCCGAACGCCAGCATCACCAGCTCGAACGTGACGCGGTCGCCGCCCCGATCCGGGTGCGTCTCGAGTGCCCGGGCGCGAAAGGCGCGACGAATCGCGTCGGGGTCGGCGCCGGAGTCGACGCCAAGGAGCGCGCGTGCGCGACGGCCGTCCATGGCCACCTCATCCTTGAGCTTGCCCGGCCCGTCCCGGACCGTGCGCTGGCTACCGCGGATCCTTCCGCAGCATGGTTTGATCGGCCGGGTTCAGGCGGGCCTGAAGGTCACGAGCCCGATCGTGTCGGATGCCGCAACGAGCCCGACCTCGATCGGCAAGTCGAGCCGGAGCTCCGCCGGCTCGATGCCGTCGAGGTTGCCGACCAGCCGGGGACCTTCGTCGAGC
>CAZLEC010000163.1:0-6194 GCA_964558245.1 uncultured Burkholderiales bacterium
GCAGCAGTCGCTGTTCGAGCTGCGAGCGCCGAGCCCGGCGGCGGGCGAGGTTGAGCGCGACGCGGTACGTCCAGCCGGTCGGGGAGTCCATCGCGCCCACTCGCGCCCACGCGGCCAGCGCCCGGGCGAACGCCTCCGACGTGACGTCCTGAGCAGTGTGCAGGTCGCGCGTGACGATCGTCAGGGCCGCGAGGAGCCGGGGGTGCTCGACCCGGTACCACGTCGCGAACGTGGTGTCGTCGTCGACCACGGGCACCGCCTCGACAGCGTCCGGCTCCACCGGTACCTCGAGCTCGATCATCACTCCGTCAAAGTCACGACGGCCGGGTTTCCCTTAGTCGGCCAGGCGCAGATCCGGAGGCCCGGTCCGTCGCGTGAGGTCGCACGGGCGGTCGAGGGCCGGAGGTCGCCGCCGAGTGGTCGGCCAGGCGCAGATCCGGAGGCCCGGTCCGTCGCGTGAGGTCGCACGTGCGGTCGAGGGCCGGAGGTCGCAGCCGAGTACTAGTGAACCTTTTCGGTCTCCTTCGTCGACGACACGATCTTGTCGACGAGGTGGGACGGGACCGGGTCGTAGTGCGAGGGCTGGGCGGTGAAGCGACCGCGGCCGCCGGTCATCGAGCGGAGGTCGATGGCGTAGCGCAAGATCTCCGAGGCCGGCACGTTGGCGACGATCTCGACCTCGCCGCCGCCGATCGACGCCGAGCCCTGGATCCGGCCCCGCTTGCCGTTGAGGTCGCCCATGATGTCGCCCTGGTTGGCCTCGGGCACCGTCACCACGAGCTCGCTGATCGGCTCGAGGAGGATCGGGTTCGCCTTGGCCAGCGCGTCGCGCAGGCCCATCGACGCCGCGGTCTTGAACGCCATCTCGGAGCTGTCGACCGGATGGTGCTTGCCGTCGAAGCAGGTGATCTTCACGTCGACGACCGGGAACCCGAGTGCGCCGCCGTGCTCTTCGGCCTCGGCCACTCCCTTCTCGACGGCGGGCAGGAAGTTCTTCGGGATCACGCCACCGACGATCGCGTCGACGAATTCGTTGCCGGCGCCGCGCGGTTGCGGCTCGACCCGGAGCCAGGCGACCGCGAACTGACCGTGCCCGCCCGTCTGCTTCTTCAGCTTCCCTTCGGCCTCGGCGGTGCCGGCGATCGTCTCGCGGTACGCAACGCGCACCTCTTCGGTGTCGACTTCCACGCCGAACTTTCGGGCCAGCTTCTCGAGCGCGATCGAAAGGTGTGTCTCGCCCATGCCGCGCAGCACCGTCTGGTGGGTCTCGGGGTTGCGTTCGATGCGCAACACGAGGTCCTCTTCTTGCAGACGGTGCAGCGCGTTGGCGAGCTTGTCCTCGTCGCCTTTCGAGCGGGCCTTGATCGCGACGGCGAGCACCGGCACCGGCGGGTCGACGATCTCGAGCTCGACGTCGGAGCCCTTGGTCGCGAGCACGTCGCCGGTGCTGGTGTCGGCGAGCTTGGCCACGGCCGCGATGTCGCCGGCCGCGACCTCGGTGACCGTGTCCTGCTCCTTGCCCCGCATCGTGAAGAGCTGGTGTACGCGTTCGTCGGCGTGGGTGCGGTTGTTCGCGAGCACGTCGTCGTGCTTCACGGTGCCCTGGAGGACCTTGAAGAAGTTCACGCGCCCCACATAGGAGTCGACGATCGTCTTGAACACGACGGCGGCCGGAGCGCCTTCGGAGACGGCCGGCGCCGGTGCTTCCTCGACGAGGAACTTCGCGAGCCGGTCGATGCCGATCAGCTTCGTCGCGCTGCCGCACAGCACGGGGAACACCGAGCCGGTCGCGATGCCGTTGGCCAGCGCGCCCGCGAGCTCGGAGATCTCGATCGACTCGTCGCCGAGGTACCGCTCCATCAGGTCGTCGTCGCCGACGACGATGCCTTCCACGAGCGAGTCGTGGATCGTGTGCTCCTCCATCTCCATCTCGGCCGGGATCGCACCCTCGGCGCCGCTCGGCGACCCGTCGGCATAGGTGACGGCGACGTCGTTGAGCAGCTCGACGACGCCGCGGAACTCGGCTTCCTCGCCGATCGGGAGGTGCAGCGGCGCGACGCCGGCGCCGAATCGTTCCTTGAGCTGATCGAGCGTGCGGGAGAACGACGCGCGCTCGCGGTCGAGCTTGTTGACGAAGATGGCGCGGGGGATGCCGCGTGCCTCGGCGAGCTTCCACGCGATCTCGGTCTGGACCTCGACGCCCTCGACGGCCGACACGACGAACAGTGCGAGGTCGGCGGCCTGGAGCGCGGCGCCGACGTCGCCGACGAAATCGGCGTAGCCCGGCGTGTCGAGCACGTTGACCTTGGTGCCCTCGAGCTCGAACGGGGCCAGCGCGAGCGACACGGAGATCCGGCGGCGCTGCTCTTCGGGGTCGAAGTCGCAGACCGTCGTGCCGTCCTCGACCTTGCCCAGGCGGGGGATCGCCCCGGCGCAGAGCAGGAGCGCCTCGGCCAGCGACGTCTTTCCGGCGCCACCGTGGCCTACGAGGGCAACGTTGCGGATGTTGGCCGTCGGGAACGTCTTCACCCAGTACCCCCGGGTTCGCGTCGCGTGGTCGGGCGATTGTACGAACCTCGCCTGGGCTCCACCAGTGCCGCAACCCAACCGCTTCATCTGATGAAGCGTTCGGGCTCACCTGCGCTGCCCAGCGGCTTCATCTGATGGTGCGGTCGGCGAGGGCTCCGGGAGTCTTTGGCCGGCGGCCCGCCGTGCCCCGGGTCCGTAGGGACCAGTGGTACCCTCAAAGTGCTCGCGGGCGCGAGCACGCGTGTGCTGCACCCGACCAGCCTCGGGGCACGGCAGCCAAAAGGAGTCCCCACATGCTCGACCGACGCTGGCGGCACGGCGTCGAGCGGGGCCTCGGCCCGCTCGGCCGGGGCCTGCGCCGCATCGGTGTCCCGGCCGACGCGCTCACGGTGTTCGGCCTGCTCGCCTCCGTCGCGACGGCGTTCCTGATCGGGTCGGGCCACCTCGCGTGGGCGGTGGTCGGCGTGATCGTGGCCGGCGTCAGCGACCTCCTCGACGGCGCGATCGCCCGCGGCAGCGGCCAGGCCAGCCCGCGCGGTGCGTTCTTCGACTCCGTCACCGATCGCGTGTCCGATGCGCTGTTGCTCGGCGGGGTCGCGTGGTACCTCGCCGGACGTTCGCCGTACGAGTCGGTGCTCGCCTTCGCGGTCGCCGCCTCCTCGATGCTCGTGTCGTACGAGCGGGCGCGCGCGGAGTCGCTGGGGCTCAACGCCCGCGGCGGCCTGATGGAGCGGGCCGAGCGGTTCGTGTTCCTCGGCGTCGCGCTCGCGTTCGACATCGTTGTGCCCGTGTTGTGGGTCATGCTCGTGCTGACGGCGGCAACCGCGGTCTACCGGTTCGTGTTCGTGTACCGCCAGGCCGCGCACCCGCCGCGGGTGCACACCCGCCGCGAGCGGCGCGTGCTCCCGCGCGAGGAGACACTCGCCGATCCGCGGCGGCCGGCACCGCTGCGCACGTGGTGGTCGAGCCGGCGGGTCGAGGGTGACCGGACCCGTCGCCGTCACCCTTCGGTGCGCCGCAACTCGCGCCCCTGAACCGTGCCCGAGCTTCCCTGGCAGGTCACCGCACTCGCGTATCGCGCCGGCGCCACCGCCGCGCAGCTCGTTCCGGCGTCGGTCGCGACGCCGCTCGCCCGCGCGATCGGCCGGGCGTCGGCTCAGCTCATGCCCGCGCAGCGACGGATGGCGGCGCGCCATCAACGGCGCGCGGTTCCCGACGATCACGCCGCCCACGGTGTCGACGGCGTCTTCGACTCGTACGGCCGGTACTGGCTCGAGATGCTGCGGCTGCCGGCGGAGGTGCGTTCGGGCGCGGTGGCCTCGAACTTCGACATCGAGGGCTTCGAGCACATCGAAGCGGGGTTGGCCTGCGGCAAGGGAGTCATCCTCGCGTTGCCGCATCTCGGCGGATGGGAGTGGGGCGGCGCGTGGATGGCGCTCCGTGGTCATCGCTTGATGGCCGTCGTGGAGCGCATCGAGCCGCCGGAGCTCCTGACGTGGTTCGCGGAGCAGCGCGCCGCGATCGGGATCGACGTCGTGCCCCTCGGGCCCGACGTGTCGCGCGAGGTGTTGCGCGCGTTGCGCGACAACCGCATCGTGTGCCTGCTCTGTGACCGCGACATCGAGGGTGACGGGGTGGAGGTCGAGTTCTTCGGCGAGCGCACCACCCTGCCGGGCGGGCCGGCGACGCTCGCGCTCCGTACCGGGGCGACATTGGTGCCCGCCGCGGTCTACTTTCGCCCCGGCCGCGGCCACCGTGGGGTGGTGCGGCCGGCGATAGAGGTCGAGAGGTCGGGTCGTTTGCGCGACGACATCGCGCGGATCACCCAGCAGCTCGCACGCGAGTTGGAGGTGCTGATCCGAGCAGCTCCCGACCAGTGGCACTTGTTGCAGCCGAACTGGCCGAGCGATCGCGACGGAAACGGGAGTACGAAGTGAACGGGGCGCGTGTGCGGGAGGTGATGTCGTGCGCGTCGTGATGACCTCGCCGTACTCCCTGTCGCGTCCCGGTGGCGTGCAGGGCCAGGTGCTCGGCCTCGCGCGGGAGCTGCGCAAGCTCGGTGTCGACGTGCGGGTCATCGGCCCGTGCGACGGGCCGCCACCGGAACCGGGCGTGGTGTCGGTCGGCCCGAGCGTCGAGTGGAATTCCAACGGTTCGGTCGCGCCGATCTCGCCCGGTCGCGCGACGGCGCGCCGCACGGCCGAGGTGATGCGGAGCATCGAGCCCGATCTGGTGCACCTGCACGAGCCCGCGGTACCCGGACCGTGCCTCAGCGCGTTGATCGGCTTCAACGGTCCGATGGTCGGTACCTTCCACGCTTCGGGCGAGTTGCTCCACATGTGGACGCGCCCGGCGTTGCGTTCGCAGATGGCGCGTCTGAGCGTGCGGGTGGTGGTGTCGGAGTCGGCGCTCGAGACCGCGCGCGCGAATTGGTACGACGCCGAATACGTCGTGCTCTGGAACGGCATCGAAGTGGACCGCTACGCGTCGGCGACGCCGACGCCCACCGAACGACCGGCCGCGTTCTTCGTCGGCCGGCACGAGCCGCGCAAGGGGCTCGCGGTGCTGCTCGACGCCTGGCGTTCGCTCGACCGCGACGCGGTGTTGTGGGTCGGCGGCACCGGGCTCGAGACCGACGCGCTGCGCGCCACGACGGGACCCGACGTGGAATGGCTCGGCGCGATCACCGATGCCGAGCGCAACGCCCGGCTGCGCGGCGCGACGGTGCTCTGCGCGCCGTCGCTGCACGGTGAGTCGTTCGGTGTCGTGCTGCTCGAAGGGATGGCGGCGGGCACGCCGGTCGTCGCGTCGGCGATCGAGGGCTACCAGAACGTCGCCCGTGCGGGCCGCGACGCGCTGCTCGTGCCGCCCGGCGACGTGAAGGCGCTCCGCGACGCGCTGCGTCGGGTCTTCGACGACGGCGCGCTCCGCGACCGGCTCGTCGCCGCGGGAAGGCAGCGCGCCGACGAGTTCTCCATGCGCCGTCTGGCCGAGCGATACCTCGAGCTGTACGAGCAGGCGCTGGTGCCGCTCACAGAAAGCGCCCCCACGGGCTCGACCCGCCTGTGGAGCCTCCGGGGGAGTGGGCGCGCCGTACACTGACCGCGCGGCCGCAGTTGCGGCCGGCCGACCAACGGGAGCATCGACGTGGCAGCAATCATCGTCATCGTGATCGTGGTCTTGATCGCGCTCGTGTTCGTCGCGGGCTACAACGGCCTCGTCCGGCTCCGCAATCGGATCGACTCGGCGTGGTCCCAGATCGGCGTTCAGCTCGAACGCCGTCACGATCTGATCCCGAACCTCATCGAGACCGTCAAGGGTTACGCCGCCCACGAGAAGTCGACACTCGAAGGTGTCGTGGAGGCGCGCAACGCGGCGATCCAGGCGAAGAACTCCGGGCCCGAGCAACAGGCCCAGGCCGAGAACGTGCTCACCGGCGCGTTGAAGTCGCTGTTCGCGCTCGCCGAGGCGTACCCCGACCTGAAGGCGAACCAGAGCTTCTTGTCCCTGCAAGAGGAGCTCACCGCGACCGAAGACCGGATCGCGTACGCCCGGCAGTTCTACAACGACAGCGTGATGAAGTACGACAACAAGATCCAGTCGATCCCGTCGAACATCATCGCCGGCATGTTCGGGTTCAAGTCGCGCGAGTACTTCCAGGCCGA
>CAZLEC010000163.1:6294-8655 GCA_964558245.1 uncultured Burkholderiales bacterium
TCGATTCCGAGGTTCTCGTTGTACGAACAGATCGCCGCGAACAAGCGCAAGACCTTCTTCTTGATCTTCGGTTTCGTGCTGCTGCTGTCGCTGGTCGGTGCCGCGTTCGACCTGTTGCTGCGCGGCGGCGTGGTCGGGATCGTGATCGTCGCGCTGATCGTGATCGTGTCGTCGGTCGCGTCGTACTACAACAGCGACAAGGCCGCGCTCGCGATCTCACACGCGAAGCCGGCCGACCCGCAGCAGTACGCGCGTCTCTATAACCTCGTGGAGGGGCTGTGCATCGCGAGCGGGCTGCCGAAGCCCCGCCTCTACATCATCGAGGACGACGCGCCGAACGCGTTCTCGACCGGTCGCAACCCGAAGCACGCGGCCGTGGCGGTGACCACCGGGTTGCTGGCGAAGATGAACCGCGTGGAGCTCGAAGCGGTGCTCGCGCACGAGCTGAGCCACATCCGCAACTACGACATCCTCGTGATGACCCTCACCGTCACGATGGTCGGGATGATCGCGCTCCTCTCCGACTTCTTCTTGCGCTTCATGTTCTTCAGCGGCGGGCGCGCCGGGCGCAGCAACAACGACCAGAACAACCCGCTCGCCGCGGTGTTCATGATCTTCGGGTTCGTCTTGTTGATCTTCGCCCCGATCATCGCCTACATCATGCAGTTCGCCGTGAGCCGCAAGCGCGAGTACCTCGCCGACGCGTCGGGCGTGCAGCTCACCCGCTACCCGCCCGGGCTCATCTCCGCGCTCGAGAAGCTCAAGGACGACCACACCGCGATCCACTCGGCCTCGAAGGCCACCGCCCACCTCTGGATCGAGGAGCCCCTCGACAAGGAGTCGAACAAGGGCCACACCCGCCTGAACCACCTGTTCGACACCCACCCGCCCCTCGACGACCGCATCCGCGCGTTGCAGGCGATGTGAGGCTTTAATTCCCTGATGCCCAAACAACGCAAGCGTGTCTTTCGCGCGCTCTGTTTGCCGCTCGCGCTCGCGGTGATCCTGGCGGCGTGCGGCGGCGGATCGCACAAAACGGTCGCGAAACAGCCGCGGGTCCCCAGCAAAGTGGCGGCCAGAGCCCGCGCCGCGGCGGCGGTGCCGGTCGCGCCGCTCACCGGGCTGCCCGATCCCAAGGACGTCGCCCGGAAGCGCCCGGCCATCACGGTGAAGATCAACAACACCGACGCCGCGGTCCAGTCCGGCATCGACCAGGCCGACGTCGTGTACGAGGAGGTCGTGGAGGGCGGCATCACGCGCCTGGCTGCGATCTTCAACTCGCAGGCCCCCGACCGGGTCGGCCCGGTGCGCTCGGTCCGCAAGACCGACCAGAGCATCGTGTGGCCGATCGGCGGCATCTTCGCCTATTCGGGCGGCGCTGCCTACGCGATCCAGAGCATCGACACCGCGCCCGTGACCCAGCTCGACGAGACCCGTGCCGGTTCGATGATGTTCCGCGACCCTGACAACTCGCGGTACGAGCCGTACAACCTGTGGGCGCACGTCGACCAGATGTTCAAAGCGGGCGGCAAGCCGATCCCGCCGCCGCCGATCTTCGTGTACCGCAAGGCGGGCGCGCCGGCCGGGGGCACGAAGGCGGTGGCGGTCAGTGTCGGCTTCGCGGCCGGCTTCAACACGCTGTGGACGTGGGACACGAAGAGCGGCACGTGGTTGCGGACCGCCGGGAAGTACGGCGCGAACGACATCGACGCGGAGAACGTTCGGATCGCGCCCAGGAACGTGGTGGTGATGGTCGTGAAGTACCTCGGCGGCGCGGGCGTGGAGCAGTCGGAAGCCGAGCTCACCGGGAGCGGCCCGTTGATGGTGTTCACCGACGGCAAGGAGATCAAGGGCACGTGGAGCCGGCCCGACAAGGCGAAGCCCGCGCGACTCCTGAACTCCACGGGCGGCGCGATCCGTCTCACCCCGGGTCAGACGTGGGTCGAGCTCCCCGACGTGTCGTATCCGGTGCAGGTGCTGCCCTAAAACCGCATGCGGGAGGCCGCGACCTCCTCGGTAGACTCGAACCATGGTTACTGAGCGCACGACCGGAACTGCACGCGTGAAGCGCGGCCTCGCAGAGATGCTGCGCGGCGGCGTGATCATGGATGTCGTCGACGCCGAGCAGGCCAAGATCGCCGAGGACGCGGGCGCGTCGGCCGTGATGGCGCTAGAGCGCGTCCCGTCCGACATCCGCCGCGACGGTGGCGTGGCGCGCATGAGTGATCCCTCGATGATCGAGGGCATCCAGAAGGTCGTCACCATTCCGGTGATGGCCAAGTGCCGCATCGGTCACTTCGCCGAGGCGCAGGTGCTGCAGTCGCTCGGTGTCGACTACGTCGACGAGTCGGAGGTGCTCAC